>CAZDMM010000219.1:0-10219 GCA_964505845.1 uncultured Caldilineaceae bacterium | reverse complement strand
CAGCGGCCTAACATAATAAGGGGTTCATGCGGCGCGGCTGAGGCAAGGAGAGGTAAAAGAAAGTCGGGGTAGCCAGCTTACAGTCATGACTTATCCTAAAGAGAACCGCCGCACACCGTCCCGGCGTCGGGATAAGCCCGGTTGAACTAAGCCAGGGCGCAGGCGTTGTTTGGAAATTCAAAGCTGCCTCGGCCTGCCTTTTTGCTCAATGTGAGCCGAACCGTTAGCCCCATTATAACCGAAAACAGGCCAGCTGAATAGGGGTGAGCCGAAAAATTAAGCCAAATAGTGAAGATGAGGTGGAGAAAAGGAAGAAATGATAGTCAGAGCAGTGGCTATTTCCGGTGCAAGGGCAAACGGGTTGGATGGCCGTGAGGCCAGGGCTGACGGCTGGCAGGGAAAAGCTATGGGGTTGAGGATGCTGAGAGAGGTTAAGGCGAGCGGCAGTGTTGAGGGGGGAGGGTTAGGATGTGGCGCATGGGGCGATTACAGGTAGGGCACAAAAGCGGCGCTGAGGTGGGGTCAGAGGGGATGGGGGTTTGATTTTGGTCGGGGGTTTCAATAATAGCGGTTAAGGCGAGTAGGTTTCGGGCCAGGGCCAGACGGGGCCGTTGGCCGGGACTGAACAGGCCATAGTAGCGGACTTTTTGAAAACCTCCTTCGGCAGGCTCAGGACAGGTTTGGGCAAGACGTGTTGGAGGAAGCGGCGGATAAACTCCTCGGCGGGCAGGGTACGGGTTTTCCAGTGGCGGGTGGCGCTGTCCCGATAGCGAAATGTGACCTGACCGTCTTGCAATTTAAGGATACGGCGGTTGAGAAAAAAATTATCCTTATTGAGTCCGCTCCTTTCTCAACAAGGCTACGACTCTTATCCTTGTTGAGAAAAAAATTATCCTTATTGAGTCCGCCCCTTTCTCAACAAGGCTATGACTCTTATCCTTGTTGAGAAAAAAGCGTCGCCTTCTAAGGGGTCTCATATTCAGAAAATGAAAACAGGGCCTGGCTATAATTGACCCGCACCTCCAGGGTGTAATCACCCGCGGCCAGCCCGGCCGGCGCTTCAAAGATCAACTGGCGGGCCGTGTTCTTAACCATCAAACTGGCGCGGGTTTCGCTGCCATCCACGGCGATAAAGAAGACGCCCTGGGTGGGGTCGGCTTGGTCAAACTTCAGGCGGTGGCCGTTTACCTGGCCCACCCGCCCGGCGCTGAGGCCGCTGTTGCGCTGCCCGCTGCCCAGGTCAAGGTATTCCAGGGGGTTGGGCTGGGGCTTGTCCCTGCTACCCCCACCCGATTAACCCCACTTGCCCAACCCTCCCCCTGTGATTACAATAATGAGCATGTGGTTTCGACATCAACTCCTTAGCCGGGCCTGGCCGCTGTGGCTGCTGTTGATCCTGGCCCTGGCTGCCGGGCTGCGCTTTTATAATCTCCGCTGGGACAGCGGCACCTTTGCCCATCCCGATGAGCGCTCCACCGTAATGTTTTACGCCCCTACCATCCGCTGGCCGGCCGATCTCTCTACCCTATTGGACCCGCGCGCTTCCACCCTCAACCCTTTCTGGGACATCACCGAGCAGCGGCCGCGCAGCTATACCTACGGCCACTTTCCGCTCTATACCCTGGTGTTAACGGCCAATGCTCTGCAAACACTGGCCGGCCTGCCGGGCCTGCCGCCGGAATGGACGCAATTTTTGGCCGCCGCCCCTTCTCCCCTTAACCTGGCGGTGATTGGCCGGGCGTTGGTGGCTCTGTCGGACTTGTTTACCGTTTACTTGCTCTTTGTGTTGGGCCGGCGTTTATATGGCCTGTGGGGGGGACTGCTGGCCGCCGCCCTGTCGGCCTGCACCGTGCTTCAAATTCAACTGGCTCACTTCTTTGCGGTTGACCCCATCTCCACCACCTTTACCGTGCTGGCCCTCTACGGCGCGACGCTTATAGCCGACCGGCCCTCACGCGGCGCCGCTATCCTGACCGGCCTGGGCATCGGCCTGGCGGTGGCCTCTAAATTTAGCGCCCTGCCGGTGGCTTTTGCGCCCGTGATGGCCGCTTATTTTGCCGCCCAGAGGAGACCGGGAACCAGAGACCAGGGGCCGGGGCAGTTGGCGGTCCCCGGTCAGCGGTCTGCGGTCACTCTGTTTGGCCTGATTCTTCTTTCTCTCGGCGTCGCGCTGCTCATCTTCACCCTCACCTCGCCCTTTGTTTTTCTGGATTTTGAAACCTTTAAGCGGGCCGTGATTGATGAGCAGGGCAGCATGGTCAGCGGAGTGGCCGATTGGCCCTTTACCCGGCAGTATCGCGGCACGTTGGCTTATTGGTATTTCATCGAGCAGCAGTTGCGGTGGGGTATGGGCTGGCCGCTGGGGCTGCTGGCTCTGGGCGGGACGGTGTGGGTAGTTCTCAAAGCTCTACGCGGCAAAGCCGCCCCCGGTGAGTGGCTCATCCTGGGCTGGCTGGTGCTCTACTTTGGCCCAACCGGCCTCTTCCTGGCTAAATTTATGCGCTACATGGTCCCGGTTGTCCCCTTTTTGACCCTGTTTGGGGCCGGGCTGGTGGCGGCATTGTGGAGAGCAGGGGAGATGAGGAGCAGGGGAGCGGAGGAGATAGAAGCCGAAACCACCCCTCCACCCCTCCACCCCTCCATTTCACCTTCTCCCCTGCCCCCCCGCGCCTCTGCGCCGGTATTGAGGTTAAGGAAACTAACTGCTTTAATCCTCGCCCTCGTCGCCCTCACCGGCGCGGCGCTCTGGGCGCTGGCTTTTGCCAACGGGGTCTACGGGCAGGAGCATCCCTGGTACACCTTTGCCCGCTGGACTTACGCCAACATCCCCGACGGTTCTTGCATCGCCCGCGAGCATTGGGATGAAGGCATCCCGGCCTCAATTGACCTTCCCAACGGCAACCCCGGCGCGCACGCCTATCGCCAGCCGGAACTGCCCATGTATGAAGAAGATACGCAGCAAAAATATGAGACTCTGCGCAGCACCCTGCTCACGTGTGACTACATCGCCCTGGCCAGCAACCGCCTGTGGCGCACCATCCCCAAGCTGCCGCAGCGCTACCCCATGAGCACCCGCTATTACCAGGCCCTTTTCTCCGGCCAGCTTGGTTTTGAGCAGATTTACACCGTGCAAAACTCGCCCCGGCTTGGCCCCTGGGTGATTGATGACCAGTCTGCCGACGAGAGTTTTACCGTTTACGACCACCCCAAACCCATCCTCTTCAAAAAGACGCGCCAGCTTACCCCGGCCGAGTGGGACGCCATTTTAGGCAACACCTGGCAAAGCGCCATTCCCGGCTACATCGGCCCGCCGACGCTGCTGATGCGGCTGCGCGGCGCGGCCGAAACGCCCCAGCTTCCCGGCCTCTCCAATGAGCGGCGCGAGAGCAAAACCCTCATGCTCGACCGGCCGGTTGACCAGTTGCCCATCGTCAATGATTTTCACTGGAACCCCCTGGCCAACGGCTCAAGCACGGCGGCGGTGCTGGTGTGGTGGCTGGCGGTGCTGCTGCTGGGGGTGCTGGCCTGGCCCCTCACCTGCGGGCTGTTTCACCATTTGCCGGATCGAGGCTACGGCCTCAGCAAAAGCCTGGGGCTGCTGCTGGTCAGCTACTTTGTCTGGCTGATGAGCAGCCTGGGCTTGTTGAGCAACACAGTTTTGACCGCCGCCATCGGCCTGCTGCTGCTGGGCGGGGCCGGTTTGTGGGCCGCCCGCGCGCAATATCCACTGCTGCAGAGTTTGTGGCAAGAGCAGCGCCGCCTTATCCTCATCAGCGAAGTCGTTTTTGGCCTGGTTTACCTATATTTCATCGGCCTGCGCCTGCTCAACCCCGATTTGTGGCAGCCCTGGCTGGGTGGCGAAAAGATGCTGGAGATTGGGTTTCTCAACGCGGTGGTCAAAAGCGCCGCCATGCCCCCTTATGACCCCTTCTTTGCCGGGGGCATTATGAACTACTATTATTATGGACTTTTCATCGCCGGCGTCCTTATCAAGCTGACCGGCATCCAGCCCAGCATCGCCTTCAACCTGGCTGTGCCCTCCCTGGCCGCCCTCACCGCCATCAACGTCTTTACCCTGGCCGGCAATCTGGCTCAATTGCCAATTGTCAATCGTCAACTGTCAATGACCAACCGTAAATCTCCAATTACCAATTACCAATCTCTAATCTCCAATTACCAATCTCCAATTGCTATTCACTATTCACCATTCATCATCTCCGGCCTCCTGGCCGTCCTCTCCGTGCTCTTCATCGGCAACCTGGAAGGGGCGGCGCAGTTTTTGCGAGAGTTGGGCCGCTTGAGCCAGAGCAACTTTCAGAGCGCTATCCCCGGCCTGCAAACCCTGGTTTTGGCCTTTTCCGGGCTGGGGCATGTGCTGGGCGGCGAGGCGCTGGCCCCCTACAACTACTGGGACCCTACCCGCGTCATCCCGGCCACCATCAACGAATTTCCCTATTTCAGCTTCCTCTTTGCCGATTTGCACCCGCACATGATCGGGCTGCCCTTTACCGTGCTGTTTCTGGCCCTGGCCTACAACTGGCTGCACGAGTCAGCGAATCGGCGAATCAGTGAATTCCCGTTGACCAGTGAAGAAAAAGTTGACCAAGAACTTGTCTCAGAAACCCCGCTTTCACCGCTTTCTCAGTTGTCATTTACCCACTCCCTAACCGCTCATTCGCTCATTCGCTCATTCGCTGACTCGCTGACTCGCTCATCCGCTTATTCCTTCTTGCGCTGGCTGGCTTTGCCTTTTGTGCTGGGCGCGATTGCTGCCATCAATACCTGGGATTTGCCCACCTACCTGGGCTTGATGACGGCCACCTTTGTGCTGGCCCGCTACCGCCAGGGCGCAGAACCGCTGAATCTCAAGCGTCTCGTGGGGCTGCTGGTCAGCGGCGGCCTGTTTGCCGGGCTGCTGCTCGGCGGGGCCTACCTGTTGTACGCGCCCTTTTTTGCCAATTACCAGCCCCCCGCCGAAACGGGCCTGGGCATCGTCCACACCCAAACCGCGCTGGACCAGCATCTCAAAATTTGGGGCTTCTTCCTTTTTATTCTGGCGTCCTGGCTGTGGCTGTCGCTGCTGTACCCCGGCACGCGCAACAGCTTTCTGCGCGCCCTCAGCCTGAGTTTGCGCCGCTGGAATGTCTGGCCGCACCTGAATGAAATCTATGGCCGGCTGGTCACCCGCCAGAGCGAGCAGGCGCAGATGGCCCAGTGGGGCGTGGGTCTGGTATTGATTATTTCGTTAGCTTTAGGGTTATTGGGGTATCTGGCGCCTGCGTATCTGTTGCCGTTGACGGCCCTGGCCTTGATCCTGCTCTTTCGCTCGGAGGTGCGGGCCGATACCGCTTATCTGGGAGTGCTGACCTTTACCGGCCTGCTGATCCTGCTGGGGGTAGAATTTTTCTTTCTGCGCGATTTTTTGGGCGGTGCTGAATATTTCCGCATGAATACCCTGTTCAAATTTTACATCCAGGTGTGGGTGATGGTGGCCCTGGTCAGCGGGGTGGTTTTGCCCCGCCTGTGGCTGTGGAGCGAACATTGGCCGCTGCCGGGGCTGCTGCTATGGCGGGCCGTCCTGGCTGTGCTGCTCTTTGCGGTGCTTATTTATCCCATTCTGGGGACGCGTACCCGCGTGGACGACCGCTTTCCCGGCGACGCCAACCGCCCCCCCATTGGCACGCTCGATGGGCTGGCTTATATGACCGTCGGCGTATTTGAGTGGCCGGCCGGCAGCCCGATACAACTGCGCTACGATTATGAGGCCATTCGCTGGCTGCAAGATAACGTCCCCGGCACGCCCATCATCGCCGAGGCCAAAGTGGGCTACTACCGCGAGGGCGGCATGCGCGTCGCCGCCTACACCGGCCTGCCCTCTATCCTGGGCGGCCTGCACCAGAATGAGCAGCGCTACGCCTGGCAGGTGGGCGACCGGGATTTCCTGGTCAGCGAGTTTTGGGCCAGCCCCGACCCGGCCCGCACCCTGCAACTGCTGGATCAATTGGGCATCAGTTATGTTTATGTGGGCCAGATCGAGCGGATTACCTACGGCCCGCAAGTTCAGGGCAAGTTTGACCAACTCCTGGCCCAGGGCGCGCTGGAAATGGTCTTTGAGAATGAACAGACGAGGATTTATAAACGGGTTAGATAAACTATCGGCGTGGTGTGTGGTGCGTGTTTCGTTAAATCACGCAACAGGTAAGACATGAGAGGAGTGTTCACGAATCTATGACGCACCACCGATGATGAAAATGTCATTGCGAGGCCGTAGGCCGAAGCAATCCCCCCTCTCCGGGGTAGGGGACTGCTTCGCTAACGCTCGCAGTGACATGAGTCAAGCTATTTTCTTAGGAGAATCTGATGTTACAAACAAACAACACCACTTTAGTTGTCATTGACGTGCAAGGCAAGCTGGCTCAGGTGATGCATGGCAAAGAGGCGCTTTTTGAAAACCTGCAAAAACTCATCAAGGGGGTGCAGGTGTTGGGGCTGCCCATCATCTGGAATGAGCAGTTGCCGGAAAAGTTGGGGCCGACCATCCCGGAAGTGGCCGAACTTTTGGCGCACTCCACCCAGCCGATCCCCAAATCCAGCTTTAGCTGCTGCGGCAACCCGCCCTTTTTGGCCGCGCTTCAGGCCGGCGGTCGCAAACAAATTCTGCTGACCGGCATCGAGTCCCATGTGTGCGTCTACCAAACCTGCCTTGACTTGCTTGACCAGGGCTACGAGGTGCAGGTGGTCACGGATGCGGTTTCATCCCGCACCGCCGAGAACCGCCAGCTTGGGCTGGAACGCATGCAGGCCGCCGGCGCTACCCCCACCAGCACCGAGATGGCCCTCTTTGAACTCCTGCGCGCCGCCGAAGGGCCAAAGTTCAAAGAGATTGCCAGGATTGTCAAATAACACAACAGTGCGGTGGAAAAATAGTTAGACCTTCAACATAAAACGTAAAACGTAATGATTTGCCGATAACCGGCCATTACGCTTTACGCTTTATGCTTTACGGAGTTGATGGCGTTGGATTTTACCCCGATTCTCATTTGGTGGCTTGTTATTCTGGTTTTCGGTCTGGTTGGCTGGCCGCTGGCCTTTAGTTTGCTGCGCTGGCTGCCGGATCGAGGCTTTGCCCTGGCCCGGCCGGTGGGACTGCTGACCACCGGCTATGTTTTGTGGCTGGGCGGCTCGTTCCGGCTGCTGCAAAACAATCTGGGCGGCGTGCTGCTGGCTCTGGCCCTGGTGCTGGCATTGGGCGTGCTGTGGCAGCGCCAGCAAAGCCGTTCCGGCGAGTCGCTGCTGGCCTGGCTGCGGCGCGAGTGGCGCTACGCCCTCACCATCGAACTTCTTTTTGCGCTGGCTTTTGTGGCCTGGGCGGTGTTCAAAGCCTACAACCCCAACATCGAAACCGCCGGGGGCGAAAAATGGATGGAGATTGCCTTTATTAACGGCGTCCTCCGCAGTGATAACTTTCCGCCGCAAGACCCCTGGCTCTCCGGCTTTGCCATCAGCTATTATTACTTTGGCTACGTTCTCATGGCTATGGCCACCCGCCTGAGCGGCCTGGTTTCCACCGTCGCCTTTAATCTGTATATCCCCACCCTCTTCGCCATGACTCTGGCCGCCGCCTGCGGCATTGTCGCCAATTTAGTCAGCCTTTATCAGAATGGCGAATGGCGAATACCGCAAGGGTACGATGTGGCGAATAGTAATTTATCTCCCACTTCCCAATCTCAAATTACCAATTACCAATTACCTACCCTCGGCCTTTCCGCCATTCTCACCGGCCTGCTGGCGGCGCTGTTTGTGGCTATCCTGGGTAATTTGGAAGGTTTGCTGGAGGTGCTGCACAAAGGGGCGCTGCTGCCGGCCGGTTTTTGGACCTGGCTCGACATCCGCGACCTCAAGGTTCCGCCCACCGGCCCCGGCGAAAGCTGGATTCCCGACCGCTTCATCTGGTGGTGGCGCGGCTCTCGCGTCCTCACCGACTACACCCTGACCGGCCAGGAACAGGAGGTGATTGACGAGTTTCCCTTCTTTAGCTTTTTGCTGGGCGACGTTCACCCCCACGTGCTGGGGCTGCCCTTTGTGCTGCTGGTGGTTTCGTTGGGGCTCAATGTGATTGGTAATTGGTTAGGGATAAATGGTGATTGGTTATTGGTAAATAGTAATTCAATATCTACCCGTAATAAACAGTCAATCACCAATCCCCAATTACCACGCGAAGCGTCCAATCTCCATTTTTCCGCCGTCGCCAGTCAGAGGTCTGCCGTCCTAGAGGAAATTTTACAAAATAGCTGGTCGAGTTTGCTGCAAGCAGTGGGGGGCAGGCTGGCCTTTGGGCTGTACGCACTCTATCTGGGCAGCCTCAGCTTTTTGAATACCTGGGATTTCCCCATCTACCTGAGCGTCGTCGGGCTGGCCCTAATTGCGTGGCACTATAACAATAAGGATGAAATCAGAAGGATGAAGGATGAAAGTTTCCGCCTTCCGCCCGCTTTGCGCGCATCCGCGTCCGCCTTCATCCTTTCGGCAATTGTTGGTACGCTGCTGTTGGCCGTCGCCGGCGTGCTGCTGTACCTGCCCTTTTACGCCACCTTCCAATCCCAGGCGCGGGGGATTTTACCCAACCTGTGGAACCCCACCCGGCTGCCGCAGTTTGTGGTCTTTTTTGGGCCGTTTTTGTGGGCTGCGGGCGGGCTGCTGCTAACGCTCTCGCGGCGACGGCGCGGTTGGCAAACTTATCTCGGCTCCACCCTTTTGGTGACCATCTTGGGGCCGGTGCTGCTCATGCTGCTGGCCCTGAGCGCCTTGCTCTTTAGCCCGGCCGGGCGAGAGTATATTCAAGGCATCCTGAACAATCCGGGTGTGCAGCAAATTTTGGGCGACGCCTCCATTGCGGCCCTGGTGCAAGCCTCGCTGTGGCGGCGGCTGACCAACCCCTGGACTTTTATTTTTGTGGGTGGGCTGTTAGGTTGGGCGCTGGCCTTGTTTATCGGAGGGTTGGAGGAGGCGAGGACTGGAGGGCTGGAAGGTTGGAAGGTTGGACAGGAAGAGGCAGAAGAACAAGGAAGCAGAGAAAGCGGTCAGCCGTCGGCGGCCGGCGGCCGTACTGCTGCCGAGCAGTTCGCCCTGATCCTGGTACTGGTCGGCCTGGTATTACCCCTGGCGGTGGAGTTTGTCTACCTGCGCGACAACTTTGGGATCCGCATGAACACCATCTTTAAATTCTACTTTCAGGCCTGGGTGCTGCTGGCGCTGGCTTCGGCCTTTGCGGTTTATTATGTATCGCAGCAGGCGCGAGGCATCGCGGCGTTGGCCTGGCAGGCCGGCGTGCTGCTGCTGCTGCTGGCGGGGATGGGTTACCCGGTCCTGGCAGTCCCCAACAAGGCCGACTTCTTCCAAAACGCACCCCGCCTGGACGGCATGGCCTGGATTGCGGAGTATCGCCCCGGCGACTACGCCGCCATCCAATGGCTGCGCCGGCATGCGCCCAAAGGAGCGGTCATTTTAGAAGCGCCGGGTGCGCAGTATGCCGCTTACCAATACACCAGCCGCATGTCCGCCATGACCGGGATTCCTACGCTGTTAGGCTGGGGCGGTCATCAAAGCCAGTGGCGTGGCAATTATGACGAGCCGGCCCGGCGCGAACCGGATATTGACCGGCTTTACAATACGCCCGATATTGCCCAGGCCCAAAGATTGCTGGACAAGTACGGCGTTACCTATGTGGTGGTAGGGGCGCTGGAGCGAGAGCGGTACAGCCCGCCGGGGCTTGACAAGTTTGCCCGCTTCATGGATGTCGCCTTTCAGCAGGATGAGGTAATTATTTATCAGCGGCGGTGATACTGTAGCTGATTCAGCGTATATTATTGGGGTGTGTTTCAGTGGAAAAGCAAAGTTTTTGGCCCAGAAAACTTATCATCGGGCAGGCAGCCCAGGCCACCGAGGCGGAGGTTTTTGCCGAGTTGTATCACGCTTACACCTACGCGGTCTTCAACTACTGCCTCTTTAGGGTCAATGACTCCGCCGCCGCCGAAGATTTAACCGCCGACACCTTTGAACGGGCCTGGCGCGCCCGCCGCTCCTACCGGCCGGAACGGGCCAATTTTAATACCTGGCTCTTTACCATTTGCCGCCACGTTGTTACCGATTGGCAGCGCCGCCAGCAGCGCCGCCCACTGACCACCCTGGATGACCGGCAGGCAGATGACCACCCCTCGCT
>CAZDMM010000218.1:0-10276 GCA_964505845.1 uncultured Caldilineaceae bacterium | reverse complement strand
GGTCATGGCGTAATTTTTAGAAAAAGCGTAGATGCTGATGGTTCGCTCCGGGTCTAGCGTAGCCGGGCTGACATGCTCACCCTCAAAAACCAATTCATCGTACACCTCGTCAGACAGCAGGTACAGGTCGTGCCGCTGACACAGGGCCACCAACTCCTCGATGGTTTCACGGGGAAAAACCGCCCCGGTAGGGTTGCTGGGGCTGTTGATGATGAGCAGCTTGGTGCGCTCGGTAATCAAGCTCTCAATATCTTCCGGGCGCGGCACAAAGCCGTTTTCCATATACAGCGGGTAATGCACCGGTTTGGCCTGGTGGAGCAGCAGCGCCATCTCATAATTGGGCCAGGCCGGGTCGGAGATTAGCACTTCGTCGCCGGGGTCAAGGATGGCCGACAAAGCCGCCAAAATCCCCTGCACCCCGCCAACGGAAACCACAATTTGGTTCATGGTCACGCTGTAGCCATTGACCCGCCGGATACGCTCGGTCAGCAGCTCTCGCAGCGAATAGAGGCCGGCGCTTGGCCCATACTTGGTAAAGCCTTCCAGGGCGGCATCATGGGCCGCCTCAACAATATGTTTGGGGGTGGGGAAATTGGGTTCACCCACCTCCAGACGAATCACCTCCGGCATGGTCAGGGCCAGATGTACAATCTCGCGGATACCTGAGCCGGGCATGTCAGTAGAGATGTGTGATAATGGTTTCATCCTGGTACCTGCTACTTTGCTACTTGCAACCTATCCCTATTTCCACGCGTATATTGAACGATAGACGCGGGCGTCAATTTCTTTGACCGCCTTCTTTTCCCACTCTTTCCACTGGCGGCGGTAATCCTGGCGGTCTTCGCGGTCAAAAACGGCCAGGGCGGCCTCGATGGACGCTTCATCTTTAATTTCATAAACGGTCAGATAAACCTTATCCTCGCCTTCGCCGCTAACAAAGCGGGCCACGTTGGTAAACAGCGGGGCAATCGGCTCTAACGTTTTGAGGTAATCATGGCTGTACCACTCATTGAATTCCGCTTCGTGAGCGGGGTCAAGCCGCATGCGTACAATAAAATGGGGACGATTTAACATGGGATAATCTCCTAAAAGGTGATGAAGACCTTACAGGTTTTCGCGCAGCGTACCTGTAAGGTCTGGATTAGCTAACAACCAATTGGCCAGCCATGCCCAGAAATACCGGCTTGTGGTTGACGACTCGATAAATCCCAACCTGGGCGTTCACGCGCTCACCATGCTCATCAAAGGTGATAGAGCCGCTGGCGCCGGAGAAATCACGGGTGCGGGCCACCTCGGCCCGCACCGCCGGCCGCTCCAGGCGGGCCGCGCGGGCGCAGGCAGCGATAATAAGATTGGCCGCGTCATAAGCTTCGGCGGTGTAAATGGAATACAGTTGGCCGTAGCGGGCCTGATACGCCTGGGCAAAGGCCGCTGCAGTGGGGTTAACAAACACATCGGTGGCGGAACTGGTATGGTAAGGCCCTTCCACCTCGTAGCCGGGAGTGGTGAGATAGAGCGAGGGTTTGAGGCCATCGGTGCCAAAAAATATGGAGCGCACCCCGGCCTGGCGCAACTGAGCTGCCAGAAGCCGTCCTTCGGCCTCGATGACGCCCATAAAAATCAAATCCGGCTGCAGGGTTGCCACCTCAGCCGCCAGGGAGCTAAAATCGGTTTGTCCCCGCTGCACCGGACGCGATAGGAGCGGCGCACAACCCAGGGCGGTACAGGTCTGGCTAAAAATTTGGGCTAAAGGCTCGCCAAAAGGGGTTGTTTCATAAATCACAGCCAGGCGGCGCTTGCCCAAATTTTTGATGCTGTAAGCGGCCGCTGCCTGGCCTTGAATCAAATCGTGCGGGATCACCCGGAAAAAGGTACTGAAACCCTGCCGGGTGAGGCTGGGGTTAGAGGCGGCCGGGGCAATCTGCACCAGGCCGGCCTGATGGTACAACGGCGCAGCGGCCAGGCTGGTGTGGCTGTTCATCGTCCCGACCACACCTAATATTTGGGGGTCGGCAATGAATTTTTCGGCCACAGCCACTGCCGCCTTAGCCTGGGCTTTGTCGTCGCCCAGAGCCAGCTCCACCGCAAAGGGCAGGTCGGCCCGCTGGTTGGCCTGCTCCACCGCCAGGGCTACGGCCTGGCCAATGTGCCGGCCATGCACTTTTTCGTCTTCTTCCTCGCTTAAAACGGTGGAACACCCAATTCTAACGATAGGTTTCGGCATTGAAACGAAGATTCCACATTCGTAAAAATAGTAACCTATTTTAAAACAGGTAATTGGCAATTGGAGATTGGTAATTACCAATCTCCAATTACTATTTACCAATAACTTCTCTGGCAAACAACTCCAGCTGGGCCAGATGTTCTTCTTGAGTGCTGTGCTCAAACTGGAAGATAAAGTGCGTCACCCCCACCTCGGCTACCTGGTCAATAAAAGCTTTCACCTGGGCCAGGGAGCCGCCGAGAGCGCCGGCGCTGCTGCCGGGCCATTGGCCCACTTTTACCCCCCCGCTGCTGGTCGGGGCGGCCAATAGACCGGCTTCGGCGGCGGCCGGGCGTAAATCGGTGGTGCGGCGCAGGGTAATTTCAACGGTGCGGCCATTTTGGGCGGTCAACTGGCGCAGTTGGGCTGTAACGGCCTTAAGCTGCTCCAACGAGGCATCGTCGGCGGCCCAACCATCTCCCAAAAGCGCCATGCGGCGAATAGCAGCCTCGCTGGCCCCGCCAATCCAGATGGGCGGGCCGCCGGCTTGAGCCGGCTTTGGCCCAAACAGCACGTCTTTGAAGTTATAAAATTCCCCGGCAAAGCTGGGGTCGTCATCCTGCCACAGCGTTTTCATCACCATGATACCTTCGTCGGCGTGACGGCCGCGCCGGCGAAAGTCGGCCCCCAGGTTATTGTACTCACCCTCCATCCAGCCAACCCCCACCCCCACGATGACCCGCCCACCGGACAGGTCATCCAGCGTGGCAACCTGCTTGGCGACCAGAATCGCCTCGCGCTGTGGCAAAACCAGCACCGACGTCCCCAACCGGACGCGCTGGGTGAGGCCGGCCAGGTAAGCCAGGGTGGTAAAGACCTCGTAGATATGCCCGTAGCGAGGCTTGTCTTTGGGCACTAACACGTGGTCGCTCACCCAAACCGAGTCGTAATTCAAACGCTCGGCGGCCTGAGCAATGCCGACAATATGATCTCTGGAAGGTTTGACCCCAAAGGGGAAATTGGGTAAGCAGACGCCGTATTTCATGATTTTTCTCAGCAGTATGATAAGATTTGTAATAGACAGTTCAGAGCAGAATTTGCAGAATGGAAGAATTTTTATTCTATAATTCTGTCGATTCTGCTCTTGCCACATCACATAAACTAAAATGGAGAAATGGAAGGTTGCAAGTTAGCCAACCTTCCAATCTTCCAAATTTGCAGCTAATTCAGGGCGTTGAGCCAACGGATTGTAACATAACGGGCTGGCTCCATCAAGGCAAAACGGTATCTTATCCTGATACCGTGTGGTATCAAACTGAGGGGTACATTTCACCTTCCCGGAAGCTTAAAGCTTCCGGGAAGGTTGGCCTCAGATCAGCCCCTTTTTCATGGCCTCGCTGACGGCCTGGGTGCGGGTGGTTACATTCAATTGGGTAAGGATTTCGGAGATTTTGCGTTTGACGGTGATTTCGCTCCAGTGGAGTTGGGTGGCGATTTCACGGTTGGTTGCGCCTTCGGCTATCAGGCGCAAAATTTCAATTTGATGATCAGACAGGCCCGCTTTATGGCGGTTGACCTCTTTAGCATAATTTTCAAATTCGCCCAACACCCGGCCCACCAGTTTGGGCGGACTCAACTCCCGCTCACCCCGGTAGACCCGCCGAATCGCTTCGGCCACTTCTTCATGGGCTACGCTTTTGAGCAAAAAGCCGTGCGCGCCCGAACTCAAGGCCCCAAACAGGTGCTCATCGGTATCATAGCTGGTCAACACCACGATTTTAACATCGGGATGAATCTGCCTTAAGGCTTGAATGATTTGCAAGCCGCTGGAACCGGGCAAACGGATGTCTAAGATAATCACATCCGGGCGCAGTTCCCTGGTGCGCTCCAGCGCCTGGGCGCTGTTTTCGGCTTCGCCGACCACCTGGATGTCAGGCATATTGGTCAAAATACTGTGCAGCCCGCGCCGCACCACCGGATGGTCATCCACCAAAAGCACACGTATTTTACTCATTATCTTCAACCGCTCGTTCCAATTTTTCTTTAGAGAATTCCCAAACCAGCAGGCTGCCCTGGCCCGGTTTGGTTTCAATGTTAAAGGTGCCGCCAATGTTTTCGGCCCGCTCCCGCATGCTAATCAGCCCCAAATGTTTGCGCACCTCCATCGCCTTTTCCAGATCAAAGCCGATGCCGTCATCCTCGACCATCACTTTAACCCGTTTGGTCTGAAAGGTAAAGGTGATTTCCACCGTTGTGGCCTGGGCATGTTTGCGCACGTTGTATAACGCCTCTTGCAAGATGCGGAACAGGGTAATACGGGCGGTGGGGTTAAAGCGGATAGCGTTGCCTTGAATCCGCAGCCGGCAGCTAATCCCGGTAGTTTCCTCATACTGCACCAAATAGGAGCGCAGCGAGGGGAACAAACCCATCTCGTCCAGGCTGGCCGGCCACAAATCGTAAACGGCTTTGTAGATTTCGGCGATGGCTTGTTTGAGAGAAGCCTGGATATTGTACAGGTCAAGCTGGGTGGCGGCTGCCCCCGGCGGAAGACGCTGTAAGGTTCCCTCGGTTTCATATAAGGCCCCATAGATGAGCTGGATCACACTGTCGTGGATATCGGCGGCGATACGGCGGCGTTCTTCTTCTTGCAAATCAACGGTGCGAGCCAGCAAACGCTGCAACTGGTCGGCCTTGGTTTGAATTTCGGTGTGAGCCTGGGCCAGCTCCTCATACAGCCGGGCATTCTCCACCGCAATGGCTACCTGGCTGGCCAGGGTGGTCAGGATGAAAACATCGCGCTCGGTGAAACCGTTGACGCTCACACTCTGCACGTCCAGCACCCCGATGACATCATCCTTGATTTTGAGCGGCACCGCCAGCTCCGAGCACACCGACTCTACCGTTTTTACATAGCGCGGCGAGCGGGTAACATCCGGGGCCAGGAATGGCTCGCCCCGGTACGCCACCCAGCCGACAATGCCCCCCTCAAGCCGGTCGGTAATGGGCAAGTGAAAGCCCAGGTGTTTTTCCCGTTCCAACCCAATGGTCTCTCGCACCACCAATTCGTTGGTTGCCCGGTCTACCAGCAGCACGCCCATCGAGTCGTAATTAAAGGTGCGGCTCACCTCGGACACGATGCGCGGCAGCAGTTCCGTCAGGCTTTGAAGCTGGGTGATATGCTGCGCCGTTTGATAAATCAGCGTCAGCTCCAGCTCTCGCTGCCGGGTGGGAGGGTTAATGGGGGTGATAATGGTCTGGCTCTGCATATTATCTCTCACCGCTATCGCACCAACCTGGCGCCGGCCACACCTTGCCGGGCCAAACTTTCCACCTCGGCCCGGCTGACAAAGGGAATATCGCCCGGCACGGTGTGCTTGAGGGCAGCCATGGCCGCGCCCCAGCGCAGCGCCTGGGCCAGCCACTGCTCCGGCTCGGCAACGGTCAGCAGGCAGTACAAAAATCCGGCGGCAAAGGCGTCGCCTGTGCCCAGCCGGCCCACCTCTTCGGCGGGGAAGGCCGGCTGTTCCAGCAGCGGCCCGCCCGGCTGGCAGCCCAGCGCCCCGTCCGGCCCCAGGGTTAAGGTGATAACAGCCTGTGGATACCGCTCTCGCAGCATGCTGAGGATCTGCACCGGCGACAGTTCACCCTCCAGGTTATAGATGGCCCGCACATCGCCTAGCGGCATCACCAAAATATCGGCCGCTTCCAAAAAAGGGGCGCAGCCCTCCAACGCCTCGGCCGGACTCCACAATTGGCGGCGGTAATTCAGGTCAAAGCTAACCTGCCAGCCCGACTCCTTGGCCAAATTTAGGGCGCGCCGGGCGGCGACGGCCAGGGTGGGACTCAACGCCGGGGTGATGCCGCTGAGGTGCAGCAGCCGCGCCCGGCCCGGCTGGAACAAGTCCACCGGCACTTCGCTGGCCCGCATGTGGCTCACCGCCGAATTTTTGCGGTCATAAATCACTTTGCTGCTGCGCGGGGGCCGGCCTTCTTCCAAAAAATAAAGGCCGACTCGGTCATCCTCGGTCCAGATGACCCGCGAGGTATCCACCCCATGCCCGGCAATGGTGCGCTCAATCAGGCGGCCCAGGGCATTGTTGGTCAGCCGGGAAAGCCACAGCACTTTGAAGCGCAGCATCGTTTCGCCCAGGGTGACTACGTCGTAATTTGTCATAAGTTCATATCTACACTGGAATATTGGCACGTAAAACGTAAAGGTAAATCACCCCATATCTTCTAATCGTTAGGTTTTACGCTTTACGCATTTCCTCGCGCTGCCTGCACAGCCTCCACGTAGGCCCGCGCTTTGGTGGTCAGCCCGGCCCAATCCCCAACGGCGATGAGCCGCTCATCCACCAGGTTGCTGCCCAGCCCCACCGCAAAGGCTCCATTTTTAAAGTACGCCCCGATGTTGTCCAAATCAACCCCGCCGGTGGGCATCAATTTAATTTGGGGCAGAGGGGCGCGTATATCTTTAAGATAGGTAGGGCCAAAGGCGCGGGCCGGAAAAACCTTGACCACGCTGGCCCCGGCTTTCCAGGCGGCGACAATCTCCGTCGGTGTGAGCGCGCCCGGCATACAAGGCACGTCCCGCTGCCGGCACAACTCGATGGTTTCCAAATCCGTATTCGGCGCTACGATGAACTGCGCCCCCGCCTCTATCGAAGCCTGGGCCGCCGCCGCATCCAGCACCGTCCCGGCCCCGATGACGGCCCGGCCGGCCGCAAAGTCGGGCAGCCCGGCCTTCACTGCTCGAATCGCTTCCAGCGCCGCCGGATTGGTCAGAGTAAATTCCAGGGCGTTGACTCCGCCGGCCAGCAAGGCCCGGGCCAGCGGCGCAGCCCCGCTGAGGTCGGCCAGCCGCACAATCGCTACCAGGCCGCCGCTGTGGATGATATTCAAAACTTGCTCTATTTGTGACATCGCTTACATCCAAAGGCGAAGGCTAAGGCTAAGAGGAGCGAACTCAGCCTTAGTTTAGACACAGAAACCGGGTTTTTAAGCTTTTAAGTGAACCTCTTTGTGCCCAAAACCTGGTCAAATAGTTATCAAAAACCCGGTTTCTTTTTTAGCCTCAGCCTCAACCTCTAATTGACCGAGGTGCGCCACATGCGGGGCTGGGTTAACCCCGGCGGGGCGGGCGAAACATGGTGGATGACCATGCGCCACTGCCCATCCACCCGCTCAAAAACGTTGGTAGCCAACATCTGGCTGACCTGCACAGTTGGCCCCTCTCGCAGTGAGACATTCTCGTAACAGGTCACCCAGGCCATCTCACCCCGCCAATGAACGAGCGGCTCAATCACCTCTATGGAGATGGGGCCTTGCTGAAAAATAAGCTGCCAGCTCTGCCGGATGGCCGTCCAGCCGCGCAGCCGATCCCAGCCGGGATGGACGCACTCGGTATGGGGGCTGTGATGCCAGATTTTGGTCATCGCGGCCAGGTCAGCCTGGGCCAGGGCGGTATAAAAGCCACGGTTGGCCGCCAATATTTCTTGGAGGGTTGCTTCGTCTGTCATTGACGCCGCCTCGGAGGGCAAATTTAGAGGCGTAGTGTACCGTGATTTTAGAGGGGTGTCAATTGGTCTGGTTAAATCAAAGCTATGATGATGACCCCCATGAGCAGCACCGTCTCCGTCACTTCCCCAATCGCGCCGTAGACATCGCCGGTCAAGCCGTTGATACGAGCCACCGCAAAAAGGGCGATCAGGGTCATGGCCAGCCAGGCCAGGCCCAGCAGCAGCAGACCCCACCAGCCCACAAAAACCAGGGCCACCGCCACAGCAATCAGCGAGGCAAGCACCACCTGCGGCCAGCCCAGCCCGGCCACAAAATAAACCCCCGCCCCCTCCCGGCGAGCCAGGGGGTAGTAAGCCATGGCCCAGGTCATGCCCCAACGGGCCAAAACCGGCGTTACCACCAGGGCCGGCCCGCGCAGCGGCCACGACAGCGCCAGCAGCGCATTGAACTTGAGGAGCAGGAGTAAAATGGCCCCGGCCACCCCAAAAGATCCCACCCGGCTGTCTTTCATAATTTCCAGGCGGCGGCCGGCTTCACGGGGCGGCAGCAGCCCATCGCAGCAATCCATAAAGCCGTCCAGGTGCAGCAGGCCGGTTAGGCCGGCCCACAGCGCCAGCAGCAGCGCCGCCGCCAGTCCCGCCGGCAGCCAGGCCGACAGCAGCCCATCGGCCCCGGCCAACAGCATACCCAACACCAGGCCGACCAGGGGATAATAAGCCGCGCCAAAACCGGCCGGGCGGTTATAATCCACCGGAATAAAAGGCAGCGGGATAACTGTCAGCAGCCGCCAGGCCAGGGCAAAATCGGTAAGGTGTTTCACGTTTCAAGCACCCGATGTCACGTTAAACGTTAGAACGTTTAATGTTGAACGCCTAAGCCAGCAGCCCATAGCCCCCATCCACCGTAATCGTCTGGCCGACGATCATGGCAGCGGCGTCGGAGCACAGAAAAGCCACCACACGGGCCACATCCTCCGGTGTAACCAGGCGGCCGGCCGGGGTGCGCTGCCGGGCGTAGTCAAAAACGGCTTGCAAATCAACAGGGAAAGCGGATACGGCATCGGTGGGAACCAGGCCGGGGGAAACGGCGTTGACAAGGATGCCTTTGGGGGCCAAATCAACCGCCAGGTAGCGGGTGAGCGATTCAACCACGGCTTTGGACAGGCCAATTGCGCCATAATGGGGCAGCACGCGACTGCTGCCGGGGCTGGTAAGGGTGATGACCCGGCCCCAGCCGGCCTGCGCCATGCCGGGCGCCAACCGCTGGACGCAGCGCAAGATGGAGCGGGCGTTAACATCCATCGTCCAATCCCAGTGTTTGTCGGTCACATCCAAAATATCGCGGGGGGTACCGCTGGCGGCGTTGCCGACAAAGATATCACACCGGCCAAACCCGGCCTCGATTTCGGCCAGCATGGCCTCAATCTGCTCCGCTTCGGCCAGGTTGGCCTTGACCACCATCGCCCGGCCGCCCAGGGCCTCAACGGCTGCGGCCACCTCAAGGGCGGCTTGCTTTTTGCGGAGGCAGTGCACCACAATATCGGCTCCGCAGCGGGCCAGTTCCAACGCCACCGCCCGGCCAATCCCCCGCGAGGAACCGGTGATGAGGGCGGTTTTGTGGGTGAGAAATTTGTTACTCATAAATGCGGTAATTGGTAATTAGTAATTGGAGATTGGCAATTACCAATTACTAATTCCCAATCTCCAATCTATCTATTTCCCCAGCATCGCCCGGGCCATAAACAGCACGTTGGCGGGGCGCTCGGCCAGGCGGCGCATGAAGTAAGGGTACCAGGCGGAGCCAAAGGGTACATAAACCCGGACTTGATAGCCCAAATCGGCCAGGCGCTGCTGCTCACCCCGGCGCACCCCCAGCAGCATTTGAAACTCAAATTCATGCTGACCGATCCCGCGCGTTTTAGTGGTTTGAACCAGCCATTCAATCAATTCCGGGTCGTGCGAGCCGAGGATCAAATAAGCGCCTTTGGCCCTGGCCTCAGGGGTCAAAAAAAGCTCCATCGCCCGAATGGTAGCGGCGTTGATATCCGCTTTGCTTTGATAGGCAATTTCGGGCGGCTCATGGTACGCGCCCTTGACCAGCCGGGCGCTGCCGCCCCGCTCAACGATACGCTGCAAATCGGCGGGGGTGCGATAAAGGTAGGATTGAATGGCCAGCCGGACGCCGCCGCCAAAGGTGTCGAGCAGGCGGTGGTATACCTGCAGGGTGGCATCCACATCCGGGCTGCCTTCCATGTCTATTTCCACCAGGTTGCGATAATGTTGGGCCGTCTGCACCACGTCGGCAATATTTTCATAGCAAAAGTCGGCCCCAAAGGTCATGCCGACGTGGGAGGGTTTGAGAGAAATATCGGCCTGCAAGCCTTCGCTGTCAATGCGGCGCAAGATTTCATGGAAGACCGCCGCAGCCTGGCTGGCTTCGGCCTGGGTAGTGACGCTCTCTCCCACCTCATTGATGATAGCTTTGATGCTGCGCCGGTTCAATTCTTTGACCACCGCTACCGCTTCATCCAGGGTTTCCCCGGCCACAAAGCGG
>CAZDMM010000217.1:8138-10286 GCA_964505845.1 uncultured Caldilineaceae bacterium | reverse complement strand
GCCTCCATCTTTATCCTGGACCTGCCTCACGTGCATGTGCTGCGGGATGACATTAAGGGCTTTGTTAACAACCCGGCCTACTCGCATGTGGTCTTTTGGTATGATCTGCGCCGCGAGAAATAAGTTGTCAAAATCTGGAGGTCTGGAGGGTTGGAAGGTGGAAGTTTCACCAATCCTCCAACCTTCCATTCTTCCAGTGAGGCAATTCCTGGAGCTATGAACAAACTCCACTACCTCCTTCGCCGGCTTGGTTTGGCCGTGCTGGTGCTGGCGGGGGTGATGGTGGTCACCTTTATCGTGGCCCGCATCATCCCCTCCGACCCGGCGGCGCTCTATGCCGGGCCGCGCCCCCGGCCCGAACAGGTGGCCGAACTGCGGGTCAAGCTTGGCCTGGACCAGCCTCTGCCCGTTCAGTTTGGGCGTTACGTGGGCGCCGTCCTCAGCGGCGATTTGGGAGAGTCCTTTAAAACCCACCGCCTGATTCTGGACGACCTGAAAACCAACTTACCTGCCACCCTGGAGCTGGTGATTTTGGCTTCGCTGCTGGCCCTGCTGATCGGCATCCCGGTGGGCGTGCTGGCCGGGTCGCACCGGGGCCGGGTGTTTGACCGGATCAGCCAGATTCTGGCTATCGGCGGGGTGTCTATCCCCACTTTTTGGTTGGCTTTGCTGCTGCAGTTATTCTTTTTTGGCTGGCTCGGCTGGCTGCCGCTGGGTGGTCGCCTGGACAAAGCCATCGCCCTCTCTGTCCCCATCGAAACCCTGACCGGTTTTTACCTGGTTGATGCCGCTGTATCCGGCAACTGGCCGGCCTGGTGGGACGCCCTGCTGCACCTCATCTTGCCGGTGCTGGTTTTGGCCACTTACCCCATCGGCTTGACCATCCGCATGACCCGGGCCGCGCTGATTGAGGTTTTGTCAGAAACCTACGTAACCGCCGCCCGCGCCGCCGGGTTGCCGGAGCGGACGATCCTGTTCCGCCTGGCCCTCAAAAATGCCATCATCCCCACGTTGACGGCGTTGGGGTTGTCTTTTGCCTATTCCATCACCGGCGCATTTCTGGTAGAGGTCATCTTCTCCTGGCCGGGGGTGGGCAAATACGTCACCGACGCCATCATCAACGTGGATTTTCCGGTGGTGCTGGCCGTAACCCTGGTGGTCACTGTGATCTACATTATGGTTAATTTGACGGTGGATATGGTGCAGGCCGCCCTTGATCCACGAGTGAGGTTGGGGTAGGAGGGTAATTGGTAATTAGTAATTGGTTATTACCTAATCCATAATGACCAATTACCAATCTCCAATTACCAATCTCCGATTACCAATGATGAGCACCTTTAGTCTCTCGCAACGCTGGTTGGGCAATATTTTGGCTGGACAGGCTGAACCCGGTTCGGCGGTCTGGTTTTTCCGGCGAGACAGGCTGGCCCTGAGCAGCCTGGTCTTTATTGTCCTGCTGGTGCTGGCGGCGCTCCTGGCCCCCTACCTGACCCCTTATGCGGCGGAAGGTTTGGGCGACCCCAACCTGGCCAATAAATTTTTGTCGCCCAGCCTGGAGCATCCCTTTGGTACGGACAGCCTGGGCCGCGACCAGGTGGCGCGGGTGTTGTTTGGAGCGCGCACCTCCCTGGCGATGGGGCTGTTGGTGGTCAGTGTGGCGGTGTTCATCGGCGCGCCGTTGGGGGCGCTGGCCGGTTATTTTGGCGGCTGGCTGGATGAAGCCATCATGCGTCTGACCGACATCTTTTTGGCTTTTCCGCCGCTGCTGCTGGCCATTGCTATTGCGGCGGCGCTGGGGCCAAGCTTTACCAACGCTATGTTGGCCATTGCCTTAACCTGGTGGCCCTGGTACACCCGGCTGGTGCGGGCGCAAACCCTCTCGGTGCGGGAGCGGCACTTTGTGCAAGCGGCGCGGGGCATGGGCGTGGAAGATTTGACCATCATCGGGCGACATATCCTGCCCAACGTGCTGACCCCGGTGCTGGTGCAGAGCACCCTCGACCTCGGCTCGGCCATTTTGACCGCCGCCGGATTGAGTTTTATTGGCCTGGGGCCGCAGCCACCCACCGCCGACTGGGGCGTGATGATTAACGAAGGCCGCCTGTACATTTTGAGCGGCCGTTGGTGGGTGGCCGCCTTTCCGGGGGT
>CAZDMM010000217.1:1998-8128 GCA_964505845.1 uncultured Caldilineaceae bacterium | reverse complement strand
CTTCAATCTGCTGGGCGATGGCGTTCGGGATGCAACCGACCCCCGCACAAGGGAAAGTTGAGTGTCAGGTGTCGGGTGTCAAGTGCTAGGTGTCAAGTTAACCGTTTAACGCACCACGCACTACATCAAACATAATCTCTGGTAATCACCATGTCCCTTTTGGAAGTTGACAATCTGCATGTCTCTTTTTTTACGGCTCGGGGCGAGGTGCGGGCAGTGCGGGGCATCAGCTTTAGCCTGGAGCGCGGGCACATGCTGGGCCTGGTGGGCGAAACCGGCTGCGGCAAATCGGTCACCGGCCGCTCGATTCTGCGCCTGGTTCCGCCGCCGGGCCAGATTACCGGGGGACGCCTGCACTTTGACGGCCAGGATTTGTTGAGCCTGAGCGAAACTACCATGCGCCAACTGCGCGGCCGGCGGCTGGGCATGATTTTTCAAGACCCGGCTGCCGCGCTCAACCCGGTCTTTACCATCGGCCAGCAGTTAACGGCGGTGATGAAGCATCACCGGGTGGCCAGCGGGCCGGCTTTGCAGCGTCAAGCGGTGCAACTACTCAACGAGGTCGGCCTGCCTATCCCCGAAGCGCTGCTCAAGGTTTACCCGCACCAGCTTTCCGGGGGCATGCAGCAGCGGGTCATGATTGCTATAGCCCTCTGCTCCCAGCCTGATCTGATCATTGCCGACGAACCGACCACCGCCCTGGATGTAACCATTCAGGCCCAAATTTTGAATTTGTTGGTCAAACTGCAGCAGGAGCGGGGCATTGCTATTATTTTGATCACCCACCACCTGGGCATCGTGGCCGAGACCTGCCAGCAGGTGGCGGTGCTGTACGCCGGGCGCATCGTGGAGCAAGGCAAGGTGCGGGATATTTTCCATCGCCCTGGGCACCCTTACACGCAGGGACTCCTGGCCGCCCTGCCCAATCCCGGCAGCCGGGGCCAGGCCCTAAAAGTCATTCCTGGCTCGGTGCCCAGCGGGCTGGACTCGCTGCCCGGCTGCGCTTTTGCTTCCCGCTGCGAGCAGGCCATGCCGGTGTGCCGGCAGAGTCCCCCGCCCTTTTTTAGCCGGGGGCCGGAGCATCAAGCGGCATGTTATTTGTACGACACATTACGATGAACACGACAACCACCCCCGCCTCCTTCATTCAAATTAAAGAGCTGTGCGCCGACTTTATCACGCCGGGCGGCTGGCTGGGCCGGCGCGGTCGCCGGGTGCGGGTTGTGGATGGCATTAATTTGACTATCCACCAGGGCGAAACGCTGGGCGTGGTCGGCGAGTCGGGCTGCGGCAAAACCACCCTGGGCCGGAGTTTGCTGCGCCTGCATCCACCCACTTCAGGCCAGGTCATCTTCGAGGGGAACGATATTCTCAAGCTCAGTCCGGCCGGCCTGCGCCGGCAGCGGCGAGACATGCAGATGCTTTTTCAAAACCCCTTCTCCTCGCTCAACCCGCGCCTCAATGTGCTGAACTTGGTGGCCGAGCCGCTCCGTACTCATACCCCGCTGAAAGGCGCGGAATTGAGAGCCAAAGTGGAGAGCCTGTTGGTAGAGGTCGGTCTGACGGCCGAGTTTTTAAAACGCCACTCCCACCAGTTGAGCGGCGGCCAGGCCCAGCGGGTCGCCCTGGCCCGCGCCCTGGCCCTTAACCCCAGGCTGCTGGTGCTGGATGAGCCGACCTCGGCCCTGGATGTATCGGTGCAGGCCCAAATCATCAACCTGCTGGTGCAGCTTCAACGGGTGCATGGCCTGACGTACCTCTTTATTTCGCACGATTTGGGGGTGGTCCAGCATATCAGCGACCGCATTGCAGTGATGTACCTGGGGCAAATTGTTGAGCTGGCCCCCAGCGAAGCCATCTTTCAAAATCCGCGCCACCCTTATACCCAGGCGCTCCTGGCCTCCACTCCCCTGCCCAACCCCGACAGCGGCCGGGCCAGGCTTATTTTGGAGGGTACGGTTCCCAGCCCGGCCCAGCCCCCGGCTGGTTGCCGCTTTCATACCCGCTGCCCCTTTGTAACAGACTTGTGCCGCCATACCTCGCCCCCGGTCTCTACGGTGGGGGTAGGTCATTGGGCAGCTTGCCATTTGCTAGAGCCTAAACCATGAGCGAACAAAATCGTATCCGGGTGATGATTGTTGACGACCATACCGTTGTGCGAGGGGGGTTAAAGTTTTTTCTGCTCGCTTTTGAGGATATGGATTTGGTGGGCGAAGCCTCCAGTGGTGAAGAGGCGCTTGACCTGTGCGAGCAGGTGCAGCCTAATGTCATTCTGATGGATTTGGTGCTGCCCGGCATGGATGGCATTGCCACCACCCAGGCCATACGTCAGCGGTGGCCGCAAATTCAAATTATTGTTTTGACCAGTTTTCAAGAGGGCGACCTGGTTCAGAAGGCGCTCCAGGCGGGCGCGGTTAGCTATCTGCTCAAAAATGTGTCGGTGGATGAGCTGGCCGGGGCGGTGAGATCGGCTTATAAAGGCCGGCCCACCCTGGCCCCAGAAGCAACCCAGGCCCTCATCCAAAGCTCAACCCGGCCTCCTGTCCCTATTTATGATTTAACCCCGCGCCAGGTGGAAGTATTGGCCCTGATTGTCGAGGGTTATAGCAATGCCGAAATTGCCCGGCGGCTGGTGGTAAGCCCCCATACGGTCAGGCATCACGTCAGCCTTATTCTTGACAAACTGGGCGCGGCTAACCGGGCCGAGGCGGCGGCCCTGGCTATCCAGCACCATCTGGTGGGCTAAACCTTCTGCGCCGCACTCAAAGACCTCTGAAAACACCGTTTTTCAGAGGTCTTTTTGATGCTGTATAGGATGATTGTACAGGTCAAGATCGGACGATTGTCTAAGGCAATAACTGCGCAAATATTCGATGTATTTAGGCCGATTTGGTTATACAATATTTAGTAACTGTCCTTTTAAAATTGTCTGACCTTTGGAATCTAAAATGCATAGTTTATTAGCGTCTGCCGGGCTTACCTGTACCATGACTAAACCTACTGCACTCATCATAGAAGACGACCTGAAATCAGCGCGAATCTATGCGATGACGCTGCAAACAGCCGGGTATCAGGCTGAAATTATTCCCAATGGAAGAATTGCGGCCGAGCGTTTGCTAGCCTCGGTGCCGGCTCTGGTGGTATTAGATTTGCACCTGCCGCATGTTTCCGGCCTGGAACTTTTGTATCAAATTCGGACCGACCGGCGGCTGGCTCAAACCAGGGTGGTTATTATTACCGCCGATGCTTTTTTGGCCCTAGCTTTGAACGAGCAGGCTGAGCTGGCGCTGCTCAAACCGGTCAGTATTAATCAATTGCGAGCCCTGGCAGCCGTTTATACTCCTGTTGAGCCTTGAGTTGATTTGATGCGTATCCTCTTAGCCGATCACCACCAACAGGTACGTTCAGCCCTGGGCTGGTTGATAGAACATGAACCCGGCATGCGGGTGGTGGGCGAAGCCAGCGCCGCCGAAGAGTTATTATCCCACCTGGCTCTGACTCAACCGGAAGTAATTTTGCTTGAGACGGAACTGCCCGGTAGTTCTACCGCTAAAATCCTGGCAACCTTGCGGGCTTTTAACACTCAAATAAAAGTGATTGCGCTCAGCGTGCGTTTTGAGGCCCGGCAGGCGGCTTTGTCTGCCGGGGTGGATGCCTTTGTGAGCAAAAGCGATCCTCCCGAACAACTTTTACTGGTTTTGCGCTCCATTCTCAAGAAGGTGAGTCTGCCTTTATGAACCCGACCCCAACCGAAACTTCAACCAGGCGGATTTTAATTGTGGATGATGAGGCCCAAATTTTACATGTCTTAAAACGTATCTTTAGAAAGTTAAGGCCTGACTATCAAATTGTGACGACCGACGACGGCGTAACGGCCTGGCAGCAGTACCAGCAAGGTACTTATGCTCTCATTTTAACCGATTATGCCATGCCTGGTATGAACGGCCTGGAATTGGCCGGGCGGATACACCGGCTGAAGCATAATTCTCACATAGTTATCATGACGGGTAAATGTAGCGATACCCTCCCAAACAAACTGCATGAGCTGGCTTTAGCGGGTTTTTTGCCCAAACCCTTTTCAATGACCGATATCCAAACTCTCCTCCTCAAATTGGGTTTGTAGTAGTATCAGGTTGAGAAAACAGCCCCGGTAGAGATTCCCCGCCAAAATTTTTTAAAACTGTTAAAATTTTAAGGTTCAACAGGCTAATTTCGCTGTTTATTTCATTAAAATCCATGATATAATTAGGAAAAATTTCCTATTGCATCATATTCGCTACTTTACCGTTCCTGTTAACCCTTCCAACAATGAACCCACTGGCGCTTGAGTTTATAAAATATACGCTGATGCACAATCCAGGAGCCTGTGATTTTGCAACCATTTATGACGCGCTGACCCGTGTAGCTTGCACGCGCTCTTTTCGCAACCTGAGCTACCGCGAACTGGCTCAGATTGGCATCTCTTTTTCCCTACTCTCCACTAACGAGCTGGAATATCTGATTACCGAGGCGCAAAAGGCTTTGTCGCTGGATGAATCTGTCAGATAAAAACTGGCGAGACTTGTTGGCCCTGGACAAATCATGAGCAGCCCTCTCTTTATCGCCTGGCCCGGCCGCCTGCGATAAATAATATCCCCCCTAACACTATTACCCATGCCCCCACCGAAATCCACGCCCCCAGTTGCACCGAGCGGGGCTTGAACTCAAACACCACCGTATGCTCTCCCGCCGGAACCTCCACTGCCCGGAACATTATATTCACCGGGGTTATCTCTACGGCTGCGCCATCAAGGCTGGCCTGCCAGCCGGGGTAATCGGCGTCGCTCAAAACCAGCCAGCCGGGCGAGTCGAGCCTGGCTGCAATTTCAACCCGCTCCGGCCGGTAAGAGATAATCTCCGCCCGGTCGTTGGCCGAGAGTTGTCCAAGCAGGACCTTGGCGGTTTTCGTGGAGTGTACCTCAAAGGTCTCATTTGTTTGGGCCACCCGTACCAAAGTAGTCGCCGGGTCAAAGCCAGGATTCTGCATAGCGGCGATGGCCGCGTCGTCATCGGCCACCACCTGGGCTTGATGCACCACAAAGGCTCGCGGCAGAGCGGCCAGATTCTCATAGATTTTGACATCGCCGGAGTGAACCTGGCGGTAGCGGCCCTCGGTGGTCAAAAGGATGGAGCGGCTGGTCACGGTCGGCTGGTTGATGAGGCTCAGGCCGCGCAGCACAAATTGGCCGGTGGGGAGCGTGGCGGTGAGTTTGAGATTGATAATTGGAGATTGAAGATGAGTAATGGGATGGATAGTAATGTAGTCTACCCCGGCGGCTTCGTAAGGCCATTTGACGCCGATTTTAGCCTGGGGGTGGGCCACGACGGCGCTGTATTGCCCCTCGGCCGTATCTTCACCCGCTTTTAGGGTGATGGTTTGGCCGGCCCCATCGGCAAAGGTGAGGCTAACTTCTGCCACCGACGTACCGGCAGGCAGGCCGGCGGCCCCTTCCAGGTGTGAGACCAGGCCAATGGCCGTGGCCGGGAAATCGGGCAGAGCTTCGCTACGGGTTCCTTGTTCCCCCGCTAAAGCTTCGCTTTGGACTCCGGCTTTTTCTCCCTGCTCCCTTGCTCCCTTGCTCCCCTGCTCCTCTGCTTTTTCTCCTTGCTCCCCTGCTGAAATCATTTGCCCGGAACTTAGCCGCGCCGGAAACTGCAAGTCATAAAAGATGTCGTCAATCCACACATCAAACTGCTTGTCGGTAATGATCCAGCGCGTGTTCAGCAGAGCAAGCAGCCGGCCTGGCGGCACAAAGCGCAGTTTTTCGCGCAGCCGGCCAGCTATGGATAAATCGTCAGGCGGTAGAAAGAGCTTTTGCAGGGTGACAAACTTTTTGAGCGGCAAAATACCGCCGTCATAACCGTCTACGCTGTACAACCCGTAGCGCAGCGGCAGGTTAAAAAAAAGCACCTCTTTTTCTTTGGCGGCTACAATCAGGTTATACAGGGCTTTTTCAGACAGCGAGTCGCCAAAGATGCGGCGCAGGTCGGCCAAATCGCCGGGGTCATAGGTGATGCCCGACAGGCTGAGGAAGCGGCCGGGCGGCCCTCCGGTCGAGCTGGGCGGGTCGGCGGCTAAGAGAAAAGCGGG
>CAZDMM010000217.1:0-1988 GCA_964505845.1 uncultured Caldilineaceae bacterium | reverse complement strand
CGCAGCGAACTATACGCCTGGGGAGCGGTGGGCTGATGGGAGTTGAGGCTTTGGGCGGCCAGGAAGAGTTCGGCGAGGAGGAGAACGGGTAGGGTGTAGAGCGTGGTACGCCACTGGGGGGTCTTCGGCTCTGGTACGTAAAGGGCAAAGCGTAAAACGTAAAACGTCATGACAGCCAGAAGCAGCCAAACTAGAAGGGTGACAACTGGCGGTGTTTTCCAGGCAATCAAGCCAAGAAAAAGTACAAGGGGCAGGCCGAGAAAAAATATGCCTCGCCAGGGGCGGGCGCGCAGCCAGCGCCAGGTGGAAGCCAGGCGGGGGCGGGTATAGGGCGACTGCCAGGCTTCCAGGCCATAGCCGGCCAGCGCGGCCATGCCAAAGGCGTACAGCAGTAACCAGCGGGCCGGTACGCGGAACAAATCAAAACCGGGAACCAGGTAATACAGCCCGGCGTACAGCGGCAGACCAAAACTGAGCAGCAGACCAACCCCGGACAGCCCCACAAAGCGGCGCGCTTCCCTTCTCCACAGCGCCGACCAGCCGCCTAACAACGCCAGGATCAGACCGCTTACCCCCACATAAGCCACCCACTCGCTAAAGGCTTCGTTCAAGGTTTGCGCCAAATCCACCCCAAAAGGCGGAAGCAGGGCGTAATGCAAAATGCTCGGCCGCAGGCTAAAGGCCAGCGTCTCGCGCAGAGTCAGGCCGCCGCTGCGGATAGATAGGCCAGACAACTCGGCGGTGGGCAGGAGCTGAACCGCCGCCAGGGCCGCGCCAAAAAGAGCAGCAAGGGCGAGAGGGAGGAGCGAGGAGGCGAGGAGGCGAAGCGATGACCGGGTGAAAAGGTGACGGGGCGACAGGTCGAGAAACTGATTGCCGGTCTCTGTAATTGAGCGCCATACACCGTACAACCCCAGCCCAAACAACGAAATAAAGACCGTCTGGGCGTGGCCGGCCAGGAGGGTGAGGGCGACGACGACGGCCAGCAGCATTGCCCACAACCAGCGGCGGGGATGCTCCAGGCTGTAATCGTACAGCAGAAATAGCAGGGGCAGCCAGGCGGCGGCGTTGAGCTGGTTGATGTGTTCCACCTGCGCCCCCAGGTAGCCGCCAAAGGCAAAGGCGATGGCGGCCACCAGCGCCGCCGGCCAACTCAGCCGCAACGATAGGCGGGCGTAGGCCAGCATCAGGATTCCGGCCAGGGCAATGTGCAGGCCGATAGACCAGGCCACCTGCTTGGGCGGGTCAAGCCACAGAAAGAGCCAGGTGGGGGGATACAACACCCCCACCTGGCTGTTGGCCAGCAGCGGTGCGCCCATAAACAGGTGGGGATTCCACAGCGGCAGCCGGCCCTGGCGTAGGGCCTCGCTGGCGTAGGCTTTATAAGGATAAAAGTAAAGGAAACTGTCTACCCCTACCAGGATCAGGTTGGTTAGCAGGATTTTCCAGAAAAAGAGCAGGGCCAGCAGGATGAGCGCAGAGGCTGCTACAACCGGCGGGCTGATTAGACGAGAGAAGATGAGTTTCATTGTGCGTTGCATCTGTAATTTGGGATGCGCCCCTTTTGCTGTTAGGGAATAAGATTTGAAATAAGAATCAGCCCCAGGCAAATTTAAATCAGCGCCAGGCAAATTTAAATCAGCCCCAGGCAAATTTAAAACCGGCTCAATCAACCGATTGGCTGCTCACTATCTCATACAACACCACCGCCGGATACCCGGCCGGATTGTAGCCGCGAGCCAGTTCATGCAGGCTCAAACCAACTTCGGCCAGGGCCAGCCGGGCCTCGGTCTCGGAGCGCCAGGAAGGAAAGGCGATGAGATAGCCGGGTTTGGCTTTGGCAGCCAGCTCTTGAGGCGAGGCCCAGTATTGCAAATCGTAGGGGTAGCCCCACAGGTAAAAGCGCCAATGCGTTCCCAACCAGCGATGAAACAGGGTGTGATTGGCTCCGGCGTGGCCTTGCAAATAAGCCACCACTTGCTCGATCC
>CAZDMM010000216.1:8794-10394 GCA_964505845.1 uncultured Caldilineaceae bacterium | reverse complement strand
AGGAGGATCCCTTCCGCGCCCTTAAGCTGGCCGACGGCCCGCCGCTGGCCGGGGACAGCAAGGTGCGGGCGGTGCGGGTGCATACCCGGCGGCGCGGCCGCTGGGAAGAAGATGTGCCGCTGCTGGTTGAAACCATTCCCGGCCAGTTGTCGGATGGGGTCGAGACCCGCTCGCTCCACCCGGTCACATTTGACGAGCAGTTTGACAAGCTGCACCCCCAGGCGTATCGCTTATCCGCGCCCCACATCCTCCGGGCCTGCCGCAGCTTTTACGGCCACCACCTGCAGGTAGAGTGTGAATTTACCGCCGGTTCTCCGGCTGAGGCCGCTTACCGGGCGCTGGCTGCTCACGCAGCCGCCTTGCCGCCCCACGCCTGCTTGGTGCGCCTGGGCTGGGGCAGCGGCCACGAGGCCACCACCGTCAGCTACGGCCTGGCCGAAACCAAGCGAGCGACCTCGCGCCGCCTGAGCGACGACGGCTTTCCGCTGGGCTGGGCCGAACTAAGTTTGACCGATGCCAGCGGCCAGCCGGTTGTCGTTGAAAAGACCTCTGAGGTACTGCCCGAATCCCCAAAGGTTTCCCCGGCCCCGCCGCCGTCCAAAACCCCGGCCCGGCCCGCCGCCGATTTGAAGATTGGCCAGGTTTTATCAGGCCGGGTGGTGGGGATTGCGCCCTACGGCGCGTTTGTAGATATGGGGGTGGGCCAGGATGGGATGATCCATATTTCGCAGTTGGCCCGCCGCCGGGTAGAACGGGTGGAAGAGGTGGTTAAAAAAGGCGACCGGGTCAAAGTGGAGGTCATCCGCCTGGAGCCGGAGAAGCAGCGGATTGCGCTGAGGCTGCTGGAAGTGGAGCCACGTTGACGGCTATGGTACCTCTGCCGGCCCGGTTTACCCTGGCCCACTTTCGGCTCAGCCTGGAGCCGCTGGAAGCGCTGCACCTGCCGCCCCACAAAGGCAGCGCCCTGCGGGGCGGCTTTGGGATAACCCTAAAGAAGATGGTCTGTGTGCAGCCGCCGGCCTGCCAGCAGCGCTGCCGGTTGGCGAATCGCTGCGCCTATGGCTACCTGTTTGAAACCTCGCCGCCGGAAGGGGCCGAGGCGCTGCGCAATTTTAGCGAAGTGCCGCGCCCCTTTATTATCCGGCCGCCCGCCGAAAGCCGCATGCTGTTTGTGCCCGGCGAAGAATTGAATTTTGGCCTGACCCTGGTGGGCCGGGGGGTTGATTATTTGCCCTACTTTATCGCCGTTTTTAGAGAGCTGGGCCAGGCCGGCCTGGGCCGCCGCCGGGGTCGTTTTCGGCTCAAAGGTATCGAGGCGCTTTTACCCTATACTACGCACCACGAAACCATCTACCGGGCCGACGATGAGATGATCCGCACCCCGCATTTGATCCTGTCCGGGCCGGCTGTCATGGCTCAGGCAGCCCGGCTGCCCACCGGCGCTCTGACCCTGAATTTTCTCACCCCCACCCGGCTTAAGCACCAGGGGCGCTGGGTTACCAATGGCCCTTCGTTTCAAGGGCTGGTCAAGGCCCTGCTGGGCCGTATCTCATCGTTAAGCCGGTTTCACTGCCAGCAGTCCCTGGACGCCGACTTTAGG
>CAZDMM010000216.1:0-8784 GCA_964505845.1 uncultured Caldilineaceae bacterium | reverse complement strand
TGATTGACCGGGCGGCCAGGGTGACGGCGGTTGAGAGCCAGACGCACTGGGAAGATTGGACCCGCTTTTCGGGCCGGCAGCAGCAGGAGGTGGAACTGGGCGGATTGGTAGGCCGGGTCACTTACCAGGGCGATTTGGAGGAATATCTGCCCTTGCTGGCTCTTGGCGAACTGGTGCATGTGGGTAAAGGCGTGGTGTTTGGCAACGGGCAGTATCAAATCTTGGAGAGCAACCTTGATGGATATTGAAAAGCGCCAGCTACAAGAGCGGGTCCGGTTACATTCTCGCCGGTTGAACTTTTTAAAGGAGCGGCAGGCCGCCCAGGGGCTGGCGACAGAGCCGGCGGTGCTGATGGAGATCGAAGATATTGAAGCCGAATTGAAGCAGTTGCAGGTGGATTTGAGCGCCTTTACCTCACCCCTCCAATCCCAACATCCGCAAGCGCCGCGAGTCCACATTCACAACTGGGGCAAGCCGCCCGCGCCATTTCCCCCGGAGGAGCAAGCCCGGCTGCTTAACTGGGCCGGGCCGGGCCTGTTTGAAACGCAGCCTGATAAAACGCGCCGGGTTCCCACTCCGGCGGTATGGGCTGCTGAGTTATGGCCGCAACTGCGAGCGCTGGCAGACCTGTGCCCTGAAGGGTGGGTCCGCCTGGAAGGCAAATGCGCCTTTTCCACCGGTTTTGCCTTTGGCGTTGTCTTTAGCGCCAAAGAACGCTATAAAATTGAGGTGGCTCAGTACGTAGATAGTAAGGGTGTAACCGAATATTGGGCTTCGACTGCCCAACCGCCCGATCAGGCTGCTTTACCCACTTTCACGCTCTATCCCGCCGAACACAATATTGCTGCCTCCGGAGGTGATATGGTGATTGTGGTTGATGCCTTGAGTAATATCCCGCTAACCCAGGTTCTGGAGGATGTGGGTAGTTACTTTGGTGAAGCGGAGGCCTTTGCCGAAATTCCGCTGAACCCGGCCGCCGTTAAAGCGGTTAAAGGGGTATTGGTGTTAGAGGCTGCCGCCGCCGTAGAACAGCAGCGCCCCCTGGAAGGCTGGGAGGCGGCCGGGCTGGCTCGGACCTCGGTCCAACTGGTCAATAAATTTAAAACCAGGGTAAAGCCGGAGCGTCTGCATTTGTTTGTGGCTGCGCCTGTGAGCCTGGCCGTGTTTATGGGGCATGTTTGGCAGCATATTAAGAAAGAGCTGGTTTTTTACGAACATACCAAAACCGGGCAAGTTTACACCCCCACTTATACCGTCTTTTTAGATTAGTGCAAAATCAAGGCTCCCCTCTCCCATTGGGAGAGGGGAGCCGCGTAGCGACGGGGTGAGGGTTAATCCGAAAAAGTCCCTTGATTTTGCACCAGATAAGCGCCTGTCACCTTAATCCCGATGATGTTTAATATCCAGGCTCCTGACCAACGCCGGTCAGGAGCTTTTTTTATTCCTGCCTAAAATTTGGGCGCGCTCCCTTTGGTTGATTGGGTGAGGCTTGGTATAATGGGGACGCAGAGGGGATAAAACCTATGGGGGGATTAAAACTCTACCTGCTTGGCCCGCCTCGGGTTGAGCTGGATGGGTCGCCGGTAGACATCCAGCGCCGCAAGGCTTTGGCGCTGCTGGCTTACCTGGCCGTAAGCGGCCAGCCGCATGCCCGCGACGCCCTGGCTACCCTTTTTTGGCCTGACCTGGACCAGCAGCGCGGCCGGGCTTACCTGCGGCGCGACCTGGCCGCCCTCAACACCAGCCTGCCCGGCGATTGGCTCATGGCCGACCGGGAAACGGTGGAGTTGAACCGGGAGGCCAACCCCTGGCTGGATATTGAGCAGTTTCGGCGCTGCCTGGCCGCCTGCCGGGCGCACAGCCACCCCCCCGAAGCTGCCTGCCCCTCCTGCCTGCCCCTCCTCACCGAAGCCGCCGCCCTCTACACCGGCGACTTTTTAGCCGGCTTTACCCTGCGCGACAGCCCCGAATTTGATGATTGGCAGTTCTTCCAAACCGAAAGCCTGCGCCAGGAATTGGCCGCCGCCCTGGAGCGGCTGGCGCAAGGCTTAAGCGCCCAGGGCCAGGCCGAGGCGGCCATTCCGCATGCCCGGCGCTGGGTGGCGCTTGACCCCCTGCACGAACCGGCCCAGCGGCTGTTAATCCGGCTGTATGACCAGGCCGGGCAGCCCGCGGCCGGCCTGCGCCAGTACGAAGAGTACGTTAAGCTGCTGGACGAAGAGTTGGGCCTGCCGCCGGAAGAAGAAACCGCCACCCTGTACGAAGCCATCAAAGCCAAACGGCTGCTCGGCTCATTCATCAAAGCCGAGGAGCATCCGCGGGGCGTCCAGGCCAGGCGCGCCAGCAAGAGCCTGCCCGAAAATCTCGGCGGCGGTGCAGCAGCCGCAGCCGGGCCGGAGGCAGAACCCCTGCCCGCCGGTTTTCGAATAGAGGAGAAGCCGGGCCTGCCCGGCCCGGAGCTAAAACGGGCGGTGGGGCGCGAAGCCGAGTTAGCCAAACTGAACGAAGCCCTGGAGCAGGCCCGGAGCGGTCGCCGCCAACTGCTCTTTATTACCGGCGAGGCCGGTCTGGGCAAAACCACCCTGGTTGAAACTTTTCTGGAGGAAGCCAGGGCTAACACCACCCTCTGGATTGGCCGGGGCCAGTGCATCGAGCATCGGGGGGCCGGCGAAGCTTATATGCCGGTGTTAGAGGCTCTGGGGCGGATGGCCCGTGAGCCGGGCGGCCAGGCCCTCATCAGCCTGCTGACCCGTGCCGCGCCAACCTGGCTGGTGCAGATGCCCTGGCTGATCAGCCCCGAGGAGCTTGAGGCGGTGCAGCAGCGGGTGCTGGCCACCACGCGAGAGCGCATGCTGCGAGAAATGGGCGAGGCGGTAGAAATGCTTACCGCCACACAGCCCCTTATCCTGGTATTAGAAGATTTGCACTGGAGCGACTACTCCACCCTGGATTTGCTCACCTGGCTGGCCCGGCGGCCAGAGCCGGCCCGCCTGCTCTTGCTGGGCACCTATCGCCCCTCGGATGTAAAGCTGCAAGATCACCCCCTGCGGGCGGTGGTGCAGGAGATCCAGCTTCGCGGCCAGGGGGTGGAAGTGCCCCTGCCGCTGCTCACCCCGGCTGCGGTGGAGACCTACCTGGCCCAACGCTTTGGCCCGGCTAACCTTCCGGCCGGGCTGGCCCCGCTGCTGCACCGGCGCACCGCCGGCAACCCCCTCTTCATCCGCACCCTGGTTGAGGCCTGGATTGCTCACGGCGCGTTGGCGGTAGTGGAGGGCCGCCGGGTCTTGCGGGTTGGGCTTGAAGCGTTGATGGTGGGTGTGCCCGAAACCCTGCGCCAGTTGATTGAACAGCAGTTTGGGCAGCTTAACCCGGCCGACCAGACCATTTTAGAAGTGGCCAGTGTGGCCGGCCTGGAATTTGCCACGGCTGTGGTGCAGGCCGGCCTTGATTTGAGCGAAGAGGAGATTGAGCGCCGCTGCCTGGCCCTGGCCCAGCACAGCCCTTTTTGCCAGGCGGCCGGCCTGGCCGAGTGGGCCGATGGAACCATCGCCGCCCAATTCAAGTTCAGCCACTATCTTTATCAAGAAGTGCTGTATGAGCGCATCCCGGCCAGCCGCAAGGTGCGTCTGCACCGGCAAATCGGCCAACGCCTGGAAGCGGGGTATGGGGCCGGCGCACCGGGCAGGGCGGCTGAACTGGCGCTGCATTTTGGGCGTGGGCGCGACCCGGCGCGGGCGGTGAGGTATTTGCACTTTGCCGCCGAGCAGGCCATCGGGCGCAATGCCTACCGGGAGGCCATTGAGCATCTAAGGCAAGGCCTGGAACTGCTGCAAAGCTACCCCGATTTGCCGGAACGCTCTCAATTTGAGCTGGCCTTGCAGTCCACCCTGGGGCCGGCCCTGATCATGACGCGCGGCTGGGCCGCGCCGGAGGCCGAGCAAGCCTATATCCGGGCCAGGGAGTTGTGCCAGCGATTGGGTGATACCCGCCGCCTTTCTTCAGTTTTGTACGGCTTGGCCAGCATGTACGAGCTGCGAGGCCAATACCTCCAATCTCAGGCTTTGCTGCAAGAACGGCTGCAACTGCCGCACAATCCCCAGGATTATCGTTCCCAGTTAGAGTCATACGAACTGCTGGCCTGCTCCACTTTTCACCAGGGGGCCTTTACCCAGGCGCTTACCCACGCCGATTATGCCCTTAACTTTTATGACCCACACGATATATTTTTGACGAGCCTCCTGGGCGAAAATCTGGCCGTCTCCAGCCAGCATTGGGCCGGCCTGGCCCTGTGGTTTCTGGGCTATCCCGACCAGGCTTTGGCCCGCAGCCAACAGGCCCTCCACCAGGCTAAAGACCTGGTTTATACCTTTAGCCTGGCCCAGGCCCACGCGCAAGCCGCCATGCTGCACCAATTACGCCGGGAAGAGCAGGCTGTTTACCAACAGGCCGAGATAACCATTGTGCGTGCTACCCAGGGAGGATTTGCTTTTTTGCGGGGAGTTGGGCTTATTTTGCGCGGCTGGGCGGTATCCGCCCAGGGAGAAGCGGAGCAGGGCCTGGCGCAGCTCCGGCAAGGGTTGGATATCTGCCAGACTACCGGCGCTACCATTGAGCAGCCTTACTTTCTGTACCTGCTGGCCGATGCCTGCGGCCGCACCGGCCGGCTTGAGGAGGGCCTGGCCGCTCTGGCCGAAGCTTTTACCCTGGCTCGCCAGAACGGCGACTTTTTTCATGAGGCCGAACTGCACCGGCTGCAAGGAGAGCTGCTGCAGCAGCTAGACCCGGCCCAAAACCTGGCCGCCGCAGATAGTTTACAGCAGGCCCTGGATACTGCGCGCCGCCAGCAGGCCAAAATGTTAGAGCTGCGGGCCGCAGTCAGCCTGGGCCGTTTGTGGCGTGAGCAGGGCAAGGAAGCCGAAGCCCGGCAACTGCTGGAAGAGCTTTACGGCCGGTTTACCGAGGGCTTTGAAACCGCCGATTTGCAGGAAGCGAAGCGCCTGCTTGAGGCCCTGGGGGGTGAAGTAAAGTCGAGCCGCCAGGCCGCAGCAGAAATTTCACTCCTGCCTCCCCTCACTCCGGCTGCCGGGGTACCATCTGCGGGCGATGAAGCCAAAGATGTTGAACCTGTTAACTTTGTGGCGCGGGAGAGGGAGCTAGCTCGATTAAATGCCTGGCTGGAGGCGGCGCTGGCCGGGCAGTTCCGGGTGGCGTTTATAACCGGTGAAGCCGGCCTGGGCAAGAGCGCCCTGCTACAGGCGTTTGTTAGCCGCGCTCAGGCCGCCCATCCCGCCTTGATTGCGGTAGGCGGCAAGTGCAACGCTTACACCGGCCTGGGAGACCCCTATTTGCCTTTTCGGGAGATGATGGCCCTGCTGGCCGGCGATATTGAAGCTCGCGCCGCTGCCGGCACGCTGCCGCGGGAACAGGCCCGGCGGCTGGGGCCGTTTTTCCCTCACCTGGTTCAGGCTGTCCTGGAAGTTGGGCCAGAGCTGCTTGACACCTTTATTCCGGCCAAAGCCCTGTTCAATCGAGCGGCCGCTCAGGCGCCAAAAGATGCGCCCTGGGTCGCTCAACTTCACGCGCTTATGAACCGGCCGCGCGGCGGCGCGCCGCAAAGCGGCCTTTTTGAGCAGTATGGCCGCGTTCTTCAACATCTTTCCCGGGAAGCCCCCCTGCTCCTCTTTTTGGATGATTTGCAGTGGGCCGACTCCGGCTCAACCCACCTGTTATTTCACCTGGCCCGCCAACTGGCCGGCTGCCGCATTTTGGTCCTGGGCGCCTACCGCCCTGACGAGGTCGAGCCGGGGCGGGGTGAGGAACGTCACCCCCTGGAAAAAGTACGCCACGAACTGCAGCGAGATTTTGGCGAGATTACCCTTGACTTGAGCCAGGCCGAAGGCCGGGCCTTTGTCGAAGCCTGGCTCGACAGCCAGCCCAACCAACTGGATCATTCCTTTCGGGAGATGCTCTACCGGCAAACAGGGGGACAGCCCTTATTTACCGTTGAACTGCTGCGCGACATGCAGGAGCGGGGTGAACTGAGGCAGAATGAGGCGGGAATTTGGCTGGCCCAGGCCCGGCTGAACTGGCAAACCCTGCCGGCCCGGGTGGAGGGGGCCATTGGCGAAAGGATCAGCCGCCTGCCGGCCCCACTGCGCGACCTGCTTCAGGTCGCCAGCGTTGAGGGCGAGGAGTTTAGCGCCGAAGTGGTGGCCCAGGCCCTGGATGCTCCTATTCGCACGGTGGTGCGTCAGCTCAGCACTGAACTGGATAAGACTCACCGTTTAGTGCAGGTGCTAGGAATGAAGCAAGTAGGGGCCAGGCGCTTGTCTCGATACCGTTTCCGCCACATCTTGATGCAACGCTATTTGTACAACAGCCTGGACGAGATCGAAAAGAGCCATTTAAACGAAATGGTCGGGAATGTCCTGGAAGCCTTATATGCCGGTCAAACCGAACAGGCGGCGGTTCAACTGGCCCGCTATTATCAGGAGGCCGGGCATATTGAAAAGGCCGTCGCTTACCTGCTGCAAGCCGGAACTCAGGCCAGCAGTCTCTCGGCCCACGCAGAAGCCCTGGCTCACTTAAGGCAGGCCCTGGCCCTGCTGCAGACCCTGCCTGATTCGCCGGAGCGGGCCGGGCAAGAGCTTAAACTGCTCATTGCCCTGGGGACGCCGCTTATTGCCACCAATAGTTTTGCCGCGCCAGAAGTCGGCAAGCTGTACCAACGGGCCTGGGAACTGTGCCAGCAAACAGGGGCCAGGGAAGAACATTTTCGGGTATTGTGGCATTTGTGGGTCTTTTCTAACAGCAATGGCGATTGGCAAAATGCGCGAGAACGAGCCGAACAACTGCTGGCCCTGGCCGGCCAAACCGGCCAGCCCGATTTGTACCTGCAGGCTTACCACGCTTTGTGGACTAATAGTTACTACGGCGGTGACTTTGCCGCCGTGCATGCGCACACCGGCCAGGGTATCCAGCTCTACCACCCCCAGCAGCACGGCCAGCACGCCCTGATCTACGGCGGCCATGACCCTGGGGTGTGCGCCTGTTCTTTCTCGGCGCTGGCCTTGTGGCACTTGGGCTACCCGGAGCAGGCCCTGGCCCGCAGCCGGCAAGCTATCGAACTGGCTCGCCAGCGTAATCACCCTCACAGTTTGGCCAATGCCTTAATCCATGCCACCCGGCTGCGACAATTTTGTGGTGACGTTGAGGGGGTAAAAGCTTTGGCCCAGGAGGCGATTCCGCTGTGCCAGGCCGGTGGATTTGTGGGCTGGCTGGCTTACGCCACCGCCTTAGCCGGCTGGGCCCTGGTTGAAGAGGGACAGGTGGAGGCCGGCCTGGCCCAAATTCGCCACAGTCTTGAAAATATGAGGGCTACCCAGCAGCGCTTGTGGCGGCTGAATATTTTGGCGCTGCTGGTTGAAGCCGGTGAACGCAACGGCGAAATTGAAAGCGGGCTGCTGCTTGTGGATGAAGCGCTTATGATCGTCGCCGCTTCTGATGCCCGCCAAATAGAGGCCGAACTCTGCCGGCTCAAGGGAAAGCTGCTGTTAGCGCAAGACGACCTCCTGGCAGAAAACTGCTTTTTGAAAGCGGTTGACATTGCGCGAGGCCAGCAGGCCAAATCGCTGGAACTGCGGGCCGCAGTCAGCCTGGGCCGCTTGTGGCGCAAGCAGGACAGGGAAGCCGAAGCCCGGCAAATGCTGGAAGAGCTTTACGGCCGGTTTAGCGAGGGCTTTGAAACCGCGGATTTGCAAGAGGCCAGGGCGCTGCTTGAGGCGCTGGGGGGAGAGGTTCAGCAGAAGAGTCGAGGAGCAGAGGAGCAGGCGAGCAGGCGAGCAGGGGAGCATCCCTCTCCGTCTCCTCGCCTCCCTGCTCCTCTATCCCCGTTGGGGCAGCAGATTGGCTACTGCCGCACCGCTGGCGGGGTTCGCCTGGCTTATGCCACGGTAGGGCAAGGTCCTCCTTTGGTCAAAGCCGCCAACTGGCTCAGCCACCTGGAGTACGAATGGCAAAGCCCGGTGTGGCGGCATTGGCTGGAAGGGCTGGCCCGGCGGCATACTCTCATCCGTTACGACAAGCGGGGCTGCGGCCTCTCGGACCGGGAGGTGGCGGATTTTGCCCTGTCTGCTCAGGTAGCAGACCTGGAAACGGTGGTAGATGCCCTGGGGTTGGCCCGCTTTCCTCTGCTGGGCCTCTCCGGGGGCGGCCCGGTGGCCCTGGCTTACGCGGCGCGCCATCCTAAGAAAGTCAGCCACCTCATCTTGTATGGCAGCTATGTGCGCGGCCGGCTCAAGCGCAGCCAGACGATGGAGCAGCTTGAAGAGGTCCAGATGCTGCTCAAGGTGATGGAGCTGGGCTGGGGCAAGGCCAACCCTGCCTTCCGGCAAGTTTACACCGGCCTCTTTATCCCGGAGGGGACGGCCGAGCAGATGCACTGGTTTAACGATTTACAGCGGATCTCTACCTCGCCAGAGATTGCCGTGCGCATGGCCATCGCCTCTTACTCGGTGGACGTGAGCGACCTGGCCTCGCAAATTACTGCGCCAACGCTGGTGCTCCACGCCCGCGATGACGCGGTAGTGCCCCTGGCCCAGAGCCGCGGCCTGGCCGAACTAATTCCGGGAGCGCGCCTGGTCATCCTGGAGAGCAAGAACCATATCCTGCTGGAGCATGAGCCGGCCTGGCCGCAGTTTTTGGCCGAGGTGGATCAATTTGTGCAAACAGGATCTGCCTTGCCTAACGCGGCAGTTCAGCCCTCACCCTTCAGCAGCCGAGAAA
>CAZDMM010000215.1:0-10408 GCA_964505845.1 uncultured Caldilineaceae bacterium | reverse complement strand
CCAGCCATCAATATCGGGCAGCATTAAATCTAACAGCAGAACATCGGGCTTAAGGCTTTTGACAAACTCTAAACCCAACTCGCCTCTTCTGACCCCAATCACATGATGACCTCTCCGCTGGAAGATCAGCTGAATCAAGGTGCTCATTTCCGGATCGTCTTCAATGGATAATATTCTGGCTTGGTTGGTCACAGGTATATCCTTTAATGGCTTGGTAAGAACAGATCACTCTTATGTCTTATTATAGCACAAAAAGATACGATTTGCGTTAGGAATTTTAGCCTGAAACAGAGTTTTTGATATATATTTTGATATATCTGAGTGGACTCCTGGCTTCCTCATTAATTGGCTCTATTTAAGTTACAATTGGTATGGTATAATCAGGCCAATTTATCTGATTGGACTATAGGATTATGAGTATTCAATTGAGCCGTGAAACCGATCAACCTCTTTATTTGCAGGTGGCCGAACAACTGCGCCGGCAAATTGAAAGCGGCCAGCTTCCGCCCCAAACCCGCCTGCCCCCCAGCCGAATTTTAGCCAAAAAACTGGGCGTCAATCGTATTACTATCGTTAATGCTTACGCCGAGCTGGAGGCCGAAGGTTTGGTGGTGAGCCGGGTAGGCAGCGGCACTTTTGTGGCGGCGGAGCAAAATGATCTGGCCTCGCTCTTTGAACCATCCCGGCCAGGGCCTTGGCGCAGCCCGCTTGTTTCTCGGCGCTCCTGGAACCCCAACCAAATGGTTGCCGAGATGATGCGCTGGGCGCAGCAGCCAGGGGTTATTTCTTTTGCCGCCGGTGCGCCGCCCAATGAGTTTTTGCCGGTGCATGACCTGCGGCGCGCCCTTAACGAGGTGCTGCGGCGAGATGGCGGCGCGGTGTTACAGTATCAAGAAGCGGGCGGGCATCTCCCCCTGCGCCAGGCCATTGCCCGGCAGCTTCAAGCCCAAAATATGACGGCAACCGGGGCCGATATCTTAGTTACCAACGGCTGCCAGCAAGCCCTGGCTGTAACCCTAAGTGTACTCAGCCAGGCCGAAGCGTCAACCGTCGTGGTCGAAGACCCCTGCTACCTGGGTTTTCTGGATATTCTCTCAGCCCGGGGACTCACCCCGGTGGGTATCCCGGTAGACGCCCAGGGTATGCAGGTGGAGCGCCTGGAGCAGATCATCCTGCGACATCGTCCCCGCCTGATTTATACCATCCCCACCTGTCACAACCCCACCGGCGCTACCCTATCTCTGCCCCGGCGGCGGGCCTTGTTAGAGCTTGCCGCGCGCTACGGCATCCCTATTCTGGAAGATGGGGTCTACAACGACCTGTGTTATGAAGGCGAAGTTCTGCCGACGCTCAAAAGTATGGATACGGCCGGCCTGGTGTTTTATGCCAGCGGCTACAGCAAAAACCTGGCTCCCGGTTTGCGCTTGGGGTACCTGGTTGCGCCTCCCCTGTGGCAAGAGCGAATGGTGGCGGCCAAGCAGACCAGCGATATTTTTACGACGCCGCTTACCCAGTTTGCCCTGTGCGTCTATTTGCAGAGCGGTCAATTTGTCACCCATCTCAACACGGTGCGCCGGGTGTACCGGGAACGGCGCGATCATATGATTGCCGCCGCCCGGCGCTATCTGCCCCCGGAGGCAGCCTGGCGCTGCCCCCAGGGCGGCATGTATCTGTGGGTTGAAATGCCTGCCACCGGCCCTACCGCCACCGACCTGTACCTGGCGGCCATCAATTATAATGTGGCCTTTGCCATCGGCTCGGTTTTTTCTGCCAGCGGCTCCTTTACTCACGCTATCCGCCTCAACTTTGCCACCCCCACCCCGGACGATATTGATGAGGGGATGCGCCGCCTGGGCAAAGCCTGGAAAGAGTTGTTGGCCCGCAAGCCCGCTGCAGCCCAATTTAACCGGCAATCGGCCGTACCAATTCTGTGAGGAACTGAGAGAACTACAGGCAAGTGAGAAGTCCCCTTAGTTTTAGGTGTTGGTAAATTTTTTATGACTTCCTCCCTATATTTTGCCCAACTCAGCGATATTCACATCTCTTCGCTGGGTGATTATGAAGAAATCTTATCGGGGCGAGCGGCTGAATTTTTGGCTCACACCATTGCCGGCCTGAACCGGCTGGCCGGGCTGGATTTTGTGTTGATTACCGGTGATCTGTTCAACCAGCCCACCCCCGAAAATGTGGCCCTCTTCCAGCAGGCGATCCAAAACCTCAAAAAACCTTACTACATTATTCCCGGCAATCATGACCACCGCAACCCCACCGATTCCGCCGGCCTGACCCGGCATCAATTTGCCCACCTGTTCAACCCCCAGGTGCAAAATCGCCCCACCGAACCAACCTCTCAAAACGGGTACTGGTCGCTGACCATCAACCCCCAGGTGCAGCTCATCGGGCTGGACTCCAACCGCGACGCCGATTGGGGCGGCCTCATTGATGCCCCTCAAGCGGCCTGGCTGGCCGCCGAACTGGACGCCCACGCCGATAAAATTATTATCGTGGCGGTCCACCATCCTTTTCACCGCCTGGCGCCCATTGACGATTTGCCCAACTGGCGCAACTTTGTGTGCGATAACGGCCCGGATATGCTGGCGCTGCTGGACCAGCACCCCCAGGTAAAGTTGGTCCTCAGCGGCCACCACCACCAAAGCAAAGCCGACCTCCTGGGGCAGCGGCTGCACCTGGCCTGCCCGGCCCTGGCTATTTATCCCTGCGCTTACCGCACCCTGCGCCTGTCTGCCCGGCCGGGTAACAAATGGCAGCTTGAGTGGCAAACCCACCCGGTCACGGATGATGCGACCACTGCCGCCGCCCGCCAAATGATGCTGCGGGCCTGGACGGGAGCAGGGTTTGACCTGCCCTTTGTTGAAACGCATGCCCACCTGGCCTGGGGCAGCGATTGGGATAGAGCCGGCAGGGTGGAGTAGTAAAGTGCAAAAATGGAAGGCTGGAAGATTGGAAAACAAAAGATTAACAACGTCCCACCCTCCCAGTCTTCCAACTTTCCAATCTTATATTCTGCCCAAACAAGTAAAAGGCGCCATCTTAGCCCTGGCTTCGGCGGCCTGTATCTCTGTCACCTTTATTGCCAGTAAACAGGCCATGCAAGAGCTGTCGCCCCTGGCTTTTACGCCCCTCTGGTTTTTGGTCGCTTCGGCCTGGGGAGTTGGTTTTTACCTGCTTCGTTACGGCTGGTATATGCCGGGCGAGGTCAAAAGTTCCCTGCGCCCTATGCTGTGGCTTGGTTTTTTGAACGGCCTGGCAAACTGGCTGTTCTTCAGCAGCATCAACCTGGGCGACCCGACCCTGGTGGCTTTTTTTAGCCGCAGCGAAACGGTCTATTCGGTGCTATTGGGAGCCTGGCTGCTGGGTGAGCGCATGCGCCGCTACCAATGGCTGGGCATCGTGATTGCCCTCATCGGCACCGGCTTGATGACGTTTCATGGCGGGCGAGTGGCCTTGCTGGTGCTGCTGCTCACCCTGGCCTCTAACTTTTTTCTGGCTTTGAGCACCCTGGTTGCCAAAAAGTATGTCAGCACGGTGGCCCCGCTCATTTTGTCTACCGGGCGCACCCTGGTAATGACCTTTATGCTCGGCCTGGTGGGGCTGCTGGCCCGGCAACTGGCCTGGCCTGGCCTGGTAAGCTGGTTGTGGATTATCGGCGGGGCCTTTTTTGGGCCATTTTTAAGCTACCTTCTGTTCTACCAATCCCTGCGTTACCTTGACCTGGCCAAAGGAGCGGTCATCCGGGCCACCCAACCGTTGTTTGTGGCTGTCTACAGTTTGCTGCTGTTTGGCGCGCTGATTGATTGGCCGCAGTTTCTCGGTGGGGTAGCCATGATTGTTGGGGTGTCGGTGATGTTGTGGGAGCCAGAGAAGCCATAACGCCTGAACCGTAAGGCTTGTGCGTAGGAAAATCTAACCCAAAATTGCCAATGTTTGAGCCGATTTACCGCTTGTTAGCCGCATGCGCTTATGCGGACGAAACGCGGGTATGTTATCCCCGGCTGGCGCAGCAGGCCGGCCAATTGACCGCCTGGAATGAGCTGCCGGCCCAGGCAGAAGCGCACGGCCTGGGGCCGCTGCTCTATACCTATTTGAAGCAGGCCGGAGTCGCTGTACCGCCGGGTGCGCAGCGCGAGCTGCAAGGGCTTTATCTGCGCCACCGCCACGCCAACGCGGTAAAGATGCGTATTTTGAGCGAGATTTTGGCCGCTTTTCACCAGGCCGGCATCGAGGCGCGGCTGCTCAAAGGCGCGGCCCTGGCCTGGCTCATTTATCCCCAGCCCGGCCTGCGCCCTATGCGTGACCTGGATCTGCTGGTCAAAAAAAGCGACGCCCTGGCCGCACAGGCGGCGCTGGCCGGGTTAGGCTTTGTGGCCCCGCTGCCGGCTCACCTGCCCGATAAGCATCTGCCCGCCGCCGTCCGCAAAACCGAGGGCTTGTCGGTCAGCGTGGAGCTGCACCATAACCTGTTCAATCTGGCGCATCCGGCCTCGCTCACTTTGGAGCAGTTGCCCCCTGCTCCGCCGGCTCTTACGGTAGCCGGGCAGCCGGCCTGCACTTTAGGTTACGAAGAGATGCTGTGGCACTTGTGCGAGCACCTGACGTATCATACCACCGTGTGGGAATCGCTGCGGCTAATTTGGGTGGCCGATATTGTAGGGGTGGCCGAGCGTTTTGTCGCTGAGATTGACTGGCCGCTGCTCAAGCAGCGCTACCCGCTGGCGTCAAATGTGCTCTCGCTCTTGCATTTTATCACCCCCCTCTCACCCGCGCTCATCGAGCGGGCCGGCCTCAAAACAAACCGCGTCGTGAATGGGGCGGGCTTTGAATTTGAAGGCTGGCCGCGCACTTCCATTGGGCAGCAGCGGGCGGGCGGCAAAGGTTATGGCCGCATCCTGAAAGATACCTTCTACCCGCCGGAACTGTGGCTGCGCCTGCACTACCGGCTCAAGGCCGACCAGTCTATCCTGTGGCAGCGCTGGCTGCTCCACCCCTGGCGCATCCTTGTCTGGCTAAAACAACTGCTGCAAAAAAGGTGTTAAACCGATGAGTCAAACCCAAGACCCCCTTTCACTGCCGCTTAAACCCCAACGCCGGCCTGACTTTCGGCTGGAGGCGCTTGACGGCGAACTACTGCTGTACCATCCCGGCCAAACCCAAATTTTGTATTGCAACCAGAGCGCCTCGCTGGTTTGGCAGCTTTGTGATGGCCGCCATACGGTTGAGGATATCATAGCTTTGCTGCGCGCCGCTTTCCCTGCCGCTGCAGATACTCTGGCCGCCGACGTGGAAAACGCGCTGCGCCAATTTCAACAACATGGAGCTATCGCGTGACCACCCGCCGGGTCACTTTTGCCAACAGCGCAGTAACCATTACCTATCAGGGCGACCTGCCAGCCCAGATTGTGGACTTTCTGTACGGTCACGTCCCGGCTGAAACTGGCGACGCTTCGCCGCTGGATTACCGGCTCTGCTGTGGCGACAAACCCGGCCAGCTCAAGCTCTATCGCGGCGACAGCTTACTTTACCGGGGCGACTCCCCGGCCCTGGCCGCCGAACTACTGCTGGGCGATAGCTGCCATCACCTGGCCGGCCGGAGTCATGGGGGACTGCTCCTGCATGCGGCCGGCCTGGCCTGGCAGCGGCGCGGGCTGCTTTTGCCGGGCGCAAGCGGTTCTGGTAAAACAACCCTCACCGCCTGGCTGCTGGGCTGGGGGTTTGGCTACCTGAGTGATGAACTGGTTTTTACGCCCTGGGGACAAAATTTTATGCAAGCCCTGGCCCGCCCGCTCAATTTGAAGCGTTCGGCCCGGCCCCTGTGGGAAACTAACCTCACGGCCTTAGACCGGGCTAGATATATTCTGAGCACACCTCACAGCGACCTGGTAGCCCCGCTGTTGTTTGGCGCGCTCCCGACGCTTGCGCAGCCACCCCTCAGCCTGATTATCTTTCCTTCTTACCGGCCGGACGGCGCTGGGGCGCTGCGGCCTCTCTCCCCGGCCCAGGCCGGCCTGGCCCTGATGCAGTGTCTGCTGAACGCTCGCAACCTGCCCGAACATGGTTTTACCGAGGTTACCCGGCTGGCCCGCCAGGTACCGGCCTATCACCTGAGCTACCGCCATTTTAGCCAGCTTGAAGGACAGATTGAGGCTCTACTTCTTCAAAACAAAGGGTAGATAAGTTTTCTGCGCGGCCCCTACCACTACGCCCACCAGGGCGTTGGTGGCCGTCCAATCGCGGGGTTGGATTACAAAGCTGTTCCAGTGGGTGTGCAAATGGGCTTCATCCTCATCTCTGGGTAAATGATGAAAACTGTGCCCGTACCAAATCACCACATCGCTGCCCACCAAACTTTCGCCGTTGACAAAGCCGCTCAGGTTATCGGCGCAGCCGCCGCCGGTTGGATTGTGGGAGGCCCATTTTTCGCAAGGGTTGTAGCGGGTTGCATAGAACTCGGCCTGAGTCCAGGGTTCAAAGGCGGGGCCGCGAAAGAGATAGATCGAGTCCGGCTCAAGTTCGTATGAAATAGGGTGCTGGTTGCTGTTGGTGATGCTTTTATCTTTAACGCGCCAGGTGCGAAAGGTGGCCGGGGAGACCTGACGGGCCGTTTCAGTGGCAAACTCGGTCAAACCCAGGCTAAAGGTAGACCGGTCGGCGCTGGGGGTAAAGTTGATTTCCTCGACCGCATCATCGGCGGCCCCAGCCAGGTCAAAATCCAGCCGCCAATAGTAATTGTGGGTATGAGCCACCCCGTAAGTGTTGCCATTATCCAAAAGCCAGCCATAGGCCGGATTGTTGCCGTAACGCTGCAAATTGCCGGCTGCCCCAATGGCCGGCTCAATGACGCCGTTATCATAAAAGCGCCACTGCACAATATAGTTGTAAGCCCCCACCCTGGACACACTAAACAGATTTAAGAGATAACCCTGAAACTGCTGGCTGTAATATTTATAAGCATAACCCCGCTGCAGCACAGCCTGGCACAGCACGTTTTTGTTATTGCTGGTTAAAAGCAGCCCGCCCGGACACTCGTCGGGGGTCAAATTAGCCAGGTTTCCACCGCCCAGCCCAAAATCAGATAAATCATGCAGTCTGGCCCCATTGTCATCATAAGGGACGTGCAGTTGGGCCAGGTTGGCTTGCGCCAGCACCAGTTGAGCTTGCCCCTGCGGCGGGGTGAAGGTAACATTATATAAAATAATACCCTCGTTGACCCGGTCTTCCCAACACATGCTCCACCGGGCCTGGCTGGGCAGGGTGACATCAATCCAATAGGTGGGCGAGCAAGCGCCTCCGCTTAAGGCCCAGGCGCCGGCTACTTGCCCTAAGCCGGCGGCAGCCAGCAGCCCCGCCAAAAGTATCAGCAGATTCCGGCCTGATTTTGGCATAGGCTACGGCCCTACAAAGTGGTTGGCGCTGACCACTTTACCTTGCGACAGGTCTACGATGGGCGAAATGTTGATAAGCAGATCGGTTTGGGTGGAGAGCAGCAGTTGGGCGCAGCGATGCAGGCCGCACCGGGCGGCCCTGTCCAAGCCTGGGCCAGGCCGGGCATCGGCCCGAAAGATGAGCGCGTGGATTTGCAGTTGCTGCTCTGGATTGGTCAGGCTTTGGCCGGTCAGGCTTTGAAATTCGCTTTGCAGCCCGGCGGCAACCTGGGGGTCTGCCAGGGCCAGGTGGACGGCCTGGCCGGTTTCCGGCCCGGTCAAGGGGAGTTGAACATGTTGGGCCGTTTCCAGGCGGTCTACCTGCCGCGTTTCCAGGTTCAGCGTGGCCTGAACCAGCTTATCAGCTTCATAATCATACACATACACATCGGCCCGGCGAGGCCAGCGGCCTGACCGGGTAATGGGCTTGGCTTCTTGATGACGCTCTACCAGCAAGATTTCGGCTCGCCGCAATCCACTCAGGGCGGGGTCTTTTTGAGCAAGTTGCAGGGCCAGTTCGCGTTCTGCGGGCGAAAGTGGATCATAACCGGTGCGGGCCGGTTCAAACAGCGCTGCCGCAGGGTTAAACAAAGGCCAGGCCAGTAGCAGCAGGCCAATCAAGGCAAGGCGGGCAGGGAGCGGCCAGGTTTTCATATCGTCTCGATTCTTTCCATAGGGTTGGCCCTATTAAACCATCAAAACCATCTCATCGCAACCCCTCTTGACAAGAACATGGGATAACGATACAATAGGGCCGCTGCGAATATCTGCCCGCACGGGATTCAACAATCCCACTCAATTTAACCAGCTATCAATTTATCTAAGGGGGGAGTTCTATGAAAGAGCCGCTCAAAAATTCAGTTTTACCGGAAAAATCTGATGAAGTGACGTTGGGTCGGCGTGAGCTGCTCAAAGCTCTGGCCGTCGGCGGCGCGGCGACGGCTGTCTCGCTGGTTCCAGGCGAGTGGGTGAAGCCGGTGATTGAGGCCGGTGTGCTGCCGGCGCATGCCCAGGCGTCGCCCTTAAACTTTACCCTGGCTATTCTCAGCTTTACTGCCGGGAGCAATATTGGCAACGTGACCACAACCGGCGGGGGGCCGGCTCCATGTGAAATTGAGATAGAGGTGCAAATGACTCCGGCCAGGGAAGGGGTCAGCATCCGGCTTGAGGTTACTGATCCGCCCGACTCCCCTTGCGGCGATGATGTGCAGCCCACCGATGCCCTGGGCGTGGCTACCTTTCTCTTTGACGCTACCTGCGTAGCCCAAACTGTGCCGCTTGGGACGGTCCCCTCGGTACCTTTTACGCTGCGGTTTAGCTTTGTTGATACAGCTACTTACGGTAATGATACAGCCACTTTATCGGCTGTAGTGGAAAATATATTCAGGTGTCTGGATTAAACAAGCTGACCGGTTGAGGCCGATAAAAAAGACCGCCCAAGAAAAGTTGGGCGGTCTTTGTGTTTTTACCTAGGGCGCGGGCGTGGCCGCCGGCGCGCCGGGTTCGGCGGTGGGCGGCGCTTGCAAGAAATCTGCCCGCTTCTTTTCAATAAAATTCTTGGCCGTAAACTCGGCAATGCGCACGTAGTAGGGCGAGTTAGAGGCCTTTACCACGTAGTTGTTATCTTTATCACTCTTGGCGCCAATTTCCAGGGTGTAGCTTTTGGTTTGGTTGCCCTCTTGAGTCAAAACGGTAATGGTTGCCTGTGGCTTGTCGGCCCCAAACCAGGAACTCTCCTTGCCCAGCGGCTCGGTCATGCGCAGGCCGATGGCCTGGTTAAAAAAGGGGAAAAAGTTGTTTTCATTAAAGCTTTCGCCGGCGGCCAGCCCTTTTAAAGTCCATTTGTCAGCCTCTTTGATAAACTCAAATTTGCCGTTGGGGTTTTCCAGGGTAATGCCGACCGTGGCCGTTTGCGGCACGGTAAAGTAAAGCGTGTCAATCCAGGCCGAAGCATTGGCGTTGGCGTCAAAGCTGTTTATATCCCCGGTCAGGTAAACTTCCGGCTGGTCATCGGTGCGCACATGGGTGGCCCCGGCCCCGGCCGAACTGCCCAGGTAAAGCTTGTGGGTGGTCCCGTCCTTGAGTTTTAGTTCAACCAGGCTCTCATATTTATCTTTGGCTACTTTAAGCTGGGCGTGGCTGGCTTCGGTTTTGGTAACCAGCCGGTTAGATTTTACCTTTTCCAGCTTTTCTAAAAAGGGCGTCACCTTAGCTCCATCCACCGGATAATCCCCGGCTTCCGACATCACCCAGGACTCGCCGTTTTTGGTCAGCGCCAGGCGCTTGCCCTCACCATTGGTGAGGGTTAGCCCGGTAACGTCTGCGGCTTTATAGTTGGCCAGCAGCGGCCCGCCAGAACTCGAGGCCGCCGTGCGGGGCCACCAGAAAACGGCCCCCACCAAAATTATCTGCACCACCAGGGCGGCGGCTAGAATCTGATTCAGTCTGCTCATTGTTGCTGCTCCTTGCTCTAAATGGGAGATTGGTTATTGGTAAATGGTTTGGTTATTGAATTTTTAAACTCTGTCTCTAACAACTTATCATACTTACAATTTTTCTCAATTACCAATTACTAACTACCCAATTATCACCGACTACTGACTCCCCACCACCGACGACTGCCCACTTACCGGCGCCGTCTGCGGTATCAACTCCATCGGCTGCTCATTTTGACGCCGCCACCACCACAAAAAGCCTAATCCTACCAGGGCCAGCAGGGCCACCCCATAGTTGGCCAGCTCCCAGGTTAGCTCCTGGTTTTGACCAATTGGGTTGAGCACCCGGGCCGAAGTGCCGCGAGAGCGGATGCCCAGCAAGTCTAAATCTTCCACCGACCAGTCCACCGTATTTTGCATAAACTGCAAGCTGTTGAGGTAGCGGTCACGGGTGAGGCTGGAGGAAAGCTGAAAGACGATGTCGTTCAAAAACTCGGCGCTGCCAATAACAACCAAGCGGGCCGTCTCCGGCGA
>CAZDMM010000214.1:9124-10412 GCA_964505845.1 uncultured Caldilineaceae bacterium | reverse complement strand
TGGCAGCGGCGCGGCCACAAGCAACTGCGGCGGGTGGCTTGCCCGCCCTCGCTGGGGGTGTGGCAGCAATTTTTGGCCGTGCGAGCCGGAACGATGGAAAACCCCTGCCCGCCAGAGGTGGGGCTGCGCATGGTCAAGTTATGGGACGCTCTGCGAGCCTCAGCGTCCCAGGGCGGTCAGCCGGTGCAGTGTGGAGGCTGACCGCTGACGGCTGATAACAGAGTGCTATTTTTCGAATCATAGCTTTCGGGGAGGTGAGATATGCCGACCTGCCAAGGCAAACGAAAAGATGGTTACCCTTGCAATAATCATGTAAAAGAAAGTCAAACTTACTGCTGGTTGCACCAAACTCAAACATTAATGAGTAATAGTCCCGACCATGAACGATACAAGCTCATTTTCGGCACGGCTCAACAAACAGACCAATCAATCAGTAAAATAACGAGTGCTATACAGGAGGTTGCCTTCCATGTAGGTAATGCTACTCAAGATCCAGGTCCTGTAGGTCAGGAACTTGTCAAGAAACAAATTCAAGCTACCTGGTTATCGGCGTTGATATCAGCATTGGTTGCTGCTGCAGTTGGCGTGATTGGTTCAATTTTAGGAGTCTACATCACGATTGACAATGAAAACGAGAGACGCACTCAGGAGGATAGAAATATAGCCTTTCAAAAGGTAATTAGCTGGGAAAATAGCGGGCGAGACTATCGTCTGCGTGAAGTAGACTTAACTGGCCGTTATTTGAGTAATCTCAATTTAGGACCGGACCCGAACCAACCGGATGGCCAAGGAATCGATTTAACAGCAGCCAAAATGATCAGTACAACTCTTTCTAATACTCGCCTAGTTTCGGCCACACTTACCAAAGCCATTCTAACTGGCGCTGATCTGACTGGAACTGATCTGACTGGAGCCGACCTACGTGAAGCTGACCTACGCGGGGTCAATCTAACCAACGCCAACCTGAGCCAAGCCGATTTGTATAGGGCTGACCTACGTGAAGCAGAATTGCGCTGGGTCAAGATAGACGGGGCTAATCTGATGGAGACCGACCTGAGAGGAGCTAAACTGAGCTATTATGAACCTTTCGTTAATTTAGTTCCTCAGACCACTTTGACTCCAACGCTTTTTCCAGAATTGATGGGTATAGTAAACCCCTACGCGATCTATGAAATTGACCTACGTAATGCCCGGTTGGGCTCGGTTAAACTGAGCGAGACTAATTTGATAGGACTCAACCTAAGTGGGGCTTATCTAGAGTCAGCCGATCTAAGCGGGACCGACCTAC
>CAZDMM010000214.1:0-9114 GCA_964505845.1 uncultured Caldilineaceae bacterium | reverse complement strand
ACGGCTGACCTAAGTCAGGCTAACTTGGGCGGTGCTAATTTGAGCAAAGCCAATTTCAGCAATGGGGCTAACCTACAGCGAGCCATTCTAAGTGGGGCTAACTTACGTGGAGCCGACCTACGCGGAGCTAACCTGAGCAAAGCCAATCTAAATAGAGCCGATTTACACGAAACCAAGATAGATGATACTACCCAAATCGACAGCAAATGGCGACTAGCCTGGGAAATTATTAATCAGGACATCGAAGGCAGAGATTTGCCGAGAGTAGATCTGAGCGAGACCAACTTGAGCAATGGTAATTTGAATGGTGCAAACTTGAAGGAAGCTAAACTGGTGGGGACAATTTTGATTGGAGCCAACCTCAGCAATGTCAACCTGGAAGGGGCCAAATTGGAATGGGTTTTTCTTGGTGGAGCTAATTTGAGTGGGGCTAACTTGAGCGGGATTGATCTAACTTATGTCTATCTTGACGGGGCTAATTTAGAAGGAGCTAACCTTGAAGGAGCTATCGTATCGGATAAACAATTAGACGCCACCCAAAGTCTCAAAGGAGCTATTCTACCGGACGGTACTAAGCACAATTGACGGCAAGCACAACACATCAATAATAGAAGCACTTCTATTTTCTTTAGATCATTATCAACTGGATAGGTAAGGGGTTAAGCAGGAACACGAGTGGAAGCATCTAAAACGGTAATGCCCACCAGTTCTTTATCGCGGTAACGCAATAGAATCCCTTCATCAGTCATTTCGCTAGCGGTTGCCTTCTGAGGGCGCTGGAAATTAATATACAACACGTCGGATTCCTCATCGTAATCCACCCAGAAGCGTTGACTGGGGAAGCGAGTTAAATACGGCAGAGCGCGAAAGATAGGCTCTGTTATGACCTCGGTAGTTACGTTCTTTTCCATATAGCTTTTTTCCGATCCACCTTTGCAGTAAAACCCCAACATTATACTTTATAGAGAACTTTTTGAGAAAGAAGGAAATAGGGTGAATGTAAATTTAGAGAATTTCCTTGACCATATCCCCCTTCCCTCTCCCTGGAAAACCTTTGTCAAGGGTAGCGGCTCGCTAGAGTTCCTGGGTGACACACTGCGGCTGGTCAATACCGACACCAGCGCCGACCAGTACAGCAATGCCCAAATTGACGATTATCAAAACCTGCCCCGGCGCGACTTTTTGTGGCGGCCGCCGCTGCGGCTGACCGTGCGGGCGCGCTTCTCCCATCCGGCGGGGGAATTGAAGGGCACGGCCGGCTTCGGCTTTTGGAATGACCCGTTCATGATGACCGGCCTGCGCTGGCCGGCTTTGCCCCAGGCCAGCTGGTTTTTTTACAGTTCCCCGCCTTCCAATATGAAGCTGGATTTACACACGCCCGGCCCCGGTTGGAAAGCAGCGACGATTGACGCCACGCGCTGGCCCTTTTTGGCGCTCCTGCCCACCGCCCCGCTGGCCGTACCGTTGATGAATGTGGGGCCGCTGTATCACACCTTGTGGCCCATCGGCCAGAAAGCAATCGGCGTGAGCGAAGCCTTAGTGCCGGCAGCTATGACAGAGTGGCACACCTATACCCTGGAGTGGCAGCCCAAAACGGCCCATTTTACGGTAGATGGTCAAACGGTGCTCCGGTGCAACACCTCGCCGGGCGGGCCGCTCGGTTTTGTGCTGTGGTTGGATAATCAATATATGGTAGCGACGCCGTGGGGCAGCTTTAAGTACGGTTTACTGGAGACTCCGGGGAGACAGTGGTTGGAGGTAAGCCAATTATCAATAGTGAAGGGTGAATGAGGTTGCGTTATTTGACTTTGATGACGACGAGGGTGGCGTCGTCGTGGAGGGGGTGGCCGGCGGCCCAGGCATCGCCGATGTGGGCCACATAATCCAGGATTTTGGCGGCGGGCAGATGAGCCAACGGTTGTTGTTGGAGAGCATGCTTCAAGCGGATCAAGCCCAGGTACTCCTGGCGGGGATTAAAGATTTCGCTCAAGCCGTCAGACATTAGCAGGATCGCATCGCCGGAGTTGAGGCTGAACTCGGTCAGGTTGTAAGCCGCCTCGGGGGTGATGCCCAGCGGCAGCCCGGAAATGAGAATTTCTTCAACCGCGCCGCCGGTCCGCAAAACGTAGATGGGGGGCAGACCGCCGCCGCTGGCGCGCACCGTGGCCGAGCCGGCCGCTGCGAGGGAGAATTCTAGCAGCAGCAGGGCCATATTCAACTGCCGGCCCAGGTCAATTTTAGTGAGGGTAGCGTTAATCTTGCTTAACAAAATCGGCAGGGCGGCATCGTCGGTGGACAACAGCGAGGCTTTGGTAATGGCTACCATCAACCCCGAACCGACCCCGTGCCCGGTGGCATCTCCAATAGCCACGTACAAACGGCCATCGGCCTGGGGAAAGAAGTCGTAATAATCGCCGCCTACTTCTGAGGCGGTTTTTTGTTGGGCGGCAATATCCAGGTGGGGCAAGGTGGGCGGCGCGGTGGGCAGCATGGCTAATTGGATTTGGCGGGCCTGTTCCAACTCGCCGGATTTGCGCCGGTTTTCCAGGTCAAGCTGCCGGGTGTAGGCTTGCTGCTGGTCGCGCAGCCACTTTTTCTCCAGAGAGGCGTTGATTCTGGCCCGCAGCAGCACCGGGTTGAACGGTTTTGAGAGATAATCTTCTGCGCCCAGTTCAATGCAGCGCACCACGCTTTCAATCTCATCTACGGCGGTGATCATGATAACCGGAATGTGGTGCAGCGAGTCATCGGTTTTGAGATATTCCAACACCTCATAGCCGTTCATTTCGGGCATCATAATATCCAGCAGTATCAAATCATATTTGTTTGATTTCAGCATGGCCAGGGCTTCACGGCCATTAACAGCCACATCCACTTTATGCCCCTGCCGCTGCAGGCGCCGGGACAGCAAGTCACGATTTAGCTCCTGGTCGTCTACAATCAACAGGTGGCCGGGACGCACGGCCTGTTTGGTTGGCGAGGGGGCGGCTTGATGGGCCAACAGAGGACGTTCCTTTTGAGCCTAACAATTCAAAAATAGCTAAAAATAAAGCATGAGTTTAGCGATTCCGGCTAACATGGCAAAATCTGGTTTCAGGTATGGCTGTGGCCGGGCAGCAGGGCTTCAATCTTTTCCAACAAATGCTGGAATTCTACCGGCTTGGTTTCATATTCATTGCAGCCGGCTTCCAGAGCCTTCTCCCGGTCGCCGGCCATGGCATGCGCGGTGAGGGCAATGATTGGGATGGAGCGGGTCTGGGCGGAGCTTCTGATCTGCCGGGCGGCGGCCCAACCGTCCAGCACCGGCAAACTCATGTCCAGCAGGATCAGGTTAGGGGCTTCGCTGTGAGCCATAGCCACCCCCTGCGCCCCGTCGCCGGCCATCACCACCTGGAATCCGCGCCGGATGAGACGCCTTGATAACATATCTCGGTTGGCTTCGTTATCTTCAACCAATAAAATCTTAGCCATGCCAATTTTATTGAGATATTGTAACCTTTGATTGAACCAGAGTTGCCACCAGGTCACGCACTTCTTGCAAAAGCGCCTCTCTGGTGTAAGCCCCTTTTTGCAGAATTTGAGCCACGTAGCCGTTTAACCGCAGCCGGTCGTCGGGAGTCAAATTCATGGCGGTGATGACGACAACCGGAATAGAGCGCCACTCAAGATTTTGCCGCAAATTGGTCAAAAATTCAAAACCGTCCATTTCCGGCATCATCAGGTCCAGCAGGATCAAATCAGGCTTGTTTTGGGCCACCCGCTCCAGGGCTACCCGGCCATTCTCTGCCTCAACAATGCCCCAGCCCTCTTTTTCCAGGGTACGATGCATCACCTCGCGGATAGCAAAATCATCTTCCACCAACAGCACCGAGCAAAAGGCTAACTCACACTGGTATTTGCTCAACAGGGCCGTCAGGCGGTTGCGGTCAATAGGCTTGGTTAAATAATCAGACGCGCCCAGGGCATAGCCCAGATTTTTGTCGTCCACCATCGTCACCATGATCACCGGAATATCGGCCAGGGTGGGGTCGGCTTTCAATTGACTCAGCACCATCCAGCCGTCCATGCCAGGCATCATCACATCCAGGGTGATGGCAGCCGGGTGCAACTGCCGGGCCAGTTCCAGGCCGGCTTCTCCGGTAGCCGCCGTTTCCACCCAAAAACCTTCTTTGCCCAGAAAACGGCGCATCAAATCATGGACGGTGGGATCATCGTCAATCACCAGGATGGTCGGCGCTCCCACCGGTTTTTGGGCCGGTAGACTCTGGCCCTGGTCAAGGGTAAAGCCCAAAAAATCTCTCCGAGGCTCGGCTACCTCTACCGGCAGCCACACGGTAAAGGTTGAGCCTTCGCCGGGGGCGCTGTGCACCGAAATATCACCGCCCATCATGTGGCAGAAACGCTGAGAGATTGCCAGCCCCAGCCCGGTTCCGCCATAGCGGCGGGTAGTCGAAGGGTCGGCCTGGGTAAAAGCGGCAAAGATGCGCTCCACCTGCTCCACCGTCATGCCAATACCGGTATCCTGAACCGTAAAAAGGATGAAATCGGAAGGCGGAAGGTGGGAGGGTAAAATGCTTTCGCCTTCATCCTTTCCCCGGTCTTCGTTTTTCGCCACAATCCTTTCAGCGGTCAGGGTGATGAGGCCATTTTCGGTAAATTTGCAAGCATTGCTCAAAAGATTGAAGAGAGTTTGCCGCACTTTGGTTAAATCGGCCCGCATCTGCCCCACATCCTCAGGAATTTCCAGCCGCAGCGCATTGTTGTTCTTTTCAACCAGGGGTTTGATGGTGACAGCCACATCCTGAATCAGCCCGGCCACATCAAAATTTTCAAGATAAAGCTGCATCTTGCCGGCTTCTATCTTGGAGAGGTCTAAAATATCATTGATTATGGCTAATAAATGCTTGCCGGCGGTACGAATCTTTTCCAAATCGGCGCTCAGGTGAGACTGGCCCAAATCTTCCGCTTCTTCTTGCAGCATCTCGCTGTAGCCAATAATGGCATTGAGGGGAGTGCGGAGTTCGTGGCTCATGTTGGCCAAGAATTGGCTTTTGGACCGGTTGGCCGACTCGGCCGCTTCTTTAGCCCGCTGCAGCTCCAGCTCGGTGCGTTTGCGCTCGGTAATGTCCAGGCTGATACCCAAAATGCCAGTTACTTTACCGTCGGCATCGTGCAGAGGCACTTTGCGCGAGAGCACGGTGCGCAGCCCGTGGGGCGTCTCCATGTCTTCTTCCAGGATTAAGCCCTGATCAGTTTGCATCACCTGCAGGTCGGCCAGGCGCAAACCGGCTGCAATTTCGGGCGACAAGATATCAAAATCTCGATAGCCAACCGGGCTGTGGGGCCAATATTGCATCAGGTCAGCGTTGCCGCTGGTGTAATAACCGGCCCGATCTTTGGTAAAGATGGCGATGGGCGCGTTATTGAAGAGGGTTTTGTACAGTGCCTCAGATTCACGCAGGGCGGCCTCCGTACGTTTGCGCTCAATGGCCAGGGCCACCTGGTTGGCCGCCAAACCCAAAATATTCATTTCCTCTTCGCCCAGGCGGGCGCTCTCATCATAGCTTTGCACCACCATCACCCCAATAGCCCGCTCATTCACCATCAGCGGGACGCCGACCCAGTCAACCGGCAGGGTTCCGATTGGCTCTACCTCGCCCCGGTTGATCAACTCCTGGATGGTTTCACGCACGGCTAACAACGGCGCTCCGGTGCGCAGGACGTAGGCGGTCAAGCCACGCCCCAGGGGTTCAGGGCCGGCCGGCGGCTCGTCGTACTCATCCACGTAATAGGGAAAAGACAGCATCTCTTGAGCGGAGTCATACAAAGCAAGATAGAAGTTTCTGGCAACCATCAAGCCGCCAATGATGCTGTGAATAGTCAAAAAGAACTGGTCTAAATCCGGGACGGTGTTGGCCACCTCTGAGATACGATAGATGGAGGCTTGAATTTTTTCCAGCCGCTTGCGGGCGGTAATATCGGTGCGAATGACCACAACCCCGCCATCTTGGGTTTTATATTCGTTTACTTGAAACCAGCGGCCATCATACAGCAGTTCCTCAAACGGCCCCTGGGGATCCCGGTGCTGTTTGACCCGCTCCTGCACCCATTCCTCCACCCGGCCAATCGCGTCCACATACAGGCCGCGTTTGGCGCCGGCCTGCACCAACTCTTCAAAGTGCGCCCCCGGCTTGATCAACTCGGCGATGTCGCTTCGCATTTCACGATATTTTTTGTTATACAAAACCAGGCGATCCTCGGCGTCGTACAGCGAAAAACCTTCTGAGATGCTTTCGACGGCGTCGAGCAGACGCGACTCGGCCAGGTTGGCTTGAGATTCTAAATTGCTGACCAACTGTTTGATCCGGTCGGCCATGCCGTTGAAGGAGGCGGCCAGTTGTCCTAACTCATCCTCACGGTCAACCAGCAGGCGGGTATCCAGGTGGCCCTGCTGCAACCTGATGGCCGCCTCGGTAATGCCGACCACCTTGCGGGTGATGCTGTTGTTCAGCAGAAAAGCCACGGCCACCGCCAGAGCAATGGCAGCCAGCACCGTTACCACCAGCAGGGTTGCGGCCAACTGGGTGGTGGCCACAATTTGCCCGCGGGCCGCCGCAACCTCCGAATCGGCGGTTTCGATCAGGGTGGCCAAGGCCGGTTCCACCGCCGTAGCCTGCAAATCAAAGCCATTGCGCAGGTCACTGAGCTGATCGTAAATTTTAAGCAATTCCTGGGCAGCCTGGGCATACGCCGCCAAAGCGGCCAGAGCTTCACCCTTTTGAGTCGCATCTGCTTGAACCGAGTGGTTGACTGCTTCTTGCAGCACGGGGACGGCGCGCAGAACTTCTTGTATTTTAGACCGCTGCCCGGTCGCCAGGTATTGTTGTTCGGAGGCGCGCATCTGCCAATAGTGGCTGCTCAGAGCCGGCTCAGAGCCGGCCTGGATCAGGGTCTCCAGCCGGACCGCGCTGCCAGACAGCCGGGCCAGCACGCCCGTATCACGCTTTTCCAATTCAGCCACCAGTTTGACAGCCCCGGCAAAATTATCGGCGTACACCTTAACCAGCGGGCTGTAGGCCGTTAAATTGGTGCTGCTCTCTCGCAGAGCGGCGCTGATGCCGGGATTGGCCTTTAACAAAGCTTCCAATTGAGCAGTCAGGTCGGCAATGCGGCTGATATTGCGCTGGTGGGCCGCCACGATGCTCTCATCGAGCGCGCCCGGCCGCTGCAAGAAAAATTCCTTCTCAATCCGGCGGGCCTGCTGCAACTTGTTTTCAATTTCCATGGCCAGACGTTGGGTCTGCAAGCTGGTCACAATGGCCCCTTCGGTTTGGGCCCGAATGACCGCAATGGCCCAAAAACCGGTCAGGGCCACCAGCACAATCAGAGTCAGCAGCAGGCTAAAAGCCCACATAAATTTGCGGATAATGCTCTGTTTACGCCAATACTGTTTGATGAGGAACAATAGGTTCATATCACCCCGGCCCTGAAAAACAAAAATGTCCTTAATCCTGGCTTGACCACCAAAATCAAGGACATTTTATTAATGAGGCAAAGAAGATAGCTGATTGTAAGCTCATGTGAGGTGCAGGATGGCTTGATATTGGTCTTGAAATAATGAGCACCACAATTTACTGCTAAGATTATATCAGATTCTTGATTATTGACAACGCCTACCCAGTTCTTAAGCGCCTTAAAAAAAGACCCCGATTTGCATCGGGGTCTCACCAAACCTTTCAGGTTTCCACGCTGACTGCCTGGGGCAATTAACCTTGCGCCCAAAATTCAGAGCAGCGCCGGCATGATCCTTCCTCGCCAAAAATCTGGCTCTTACCCTATCATCGTCCGGCTTTGCTCATGCATGTACAGCGACAGGGTGTAAAGACCACCCACACCTTTGCCGCTGGAGCCGCTGCCCTTCCAGCCGCCAAACACCTGAATCCCCGGCCAGGCCCCGGTGGTCGCTCCGGCGGCCCGGTTGGTATAGGTGGTGCCGGCCTGAATGTTATCCAGAAACCACTCAATCTCTTTTTCATCCTCGCCAAAGAAGCCGGCGGTTAGCCCGTAGGTGGTATTATTGGCCTTTTGCATGGCCTCGTCCAGCGTTTTCACTTTAGCCAGGTGGAGAATCGGCAGGAAAAGTTCATTTCTGACCAATTCGTGATCTTCCGGCAGGCCCTCCAGAATGGCCGGTTCCACAAAATAACCTTTGGCAAATTCGCCCTCAGTCAGCACGTTGCCGCCATACAGCACAGCCTGATCGGCCCGAGCCCTGGCCACAAACTTTTGGTAATCCTCAAACGCCCCTTTGTTGATGACCGTGCCCATAAAGGTATCGCGTTCGGTTGGGTCGCCCACTTTGATGGCTTTGGTCAGCTCCAGCAGCTTGGCCTTGAATTGGTCGTACACCTCTTCTTCTATATACACCCGCGAGCAGGCCGAGCACTTCTGCCCGTCCAGCCCAAAGGCCGAGCGCATGATGCCCAGGGCTGCCTTATTGATATCGGCGGTTTTGGAAACGATGGTCGGATTCTTGCCGCCCATCTCCACAATAGCCGGGCGCGGATAAACCCCGGCCCCGCCGCGTTTGACCACATTCATCCCGACTTCATAAGAGCCGGTAAAGGTCCAGCCATCCACATTGGGGTTGTCTAACAGCTCCTGGCCCACCGTGCGCCCCGGCCCGCTAACGTAGTTGAAAACGCCGGGCGGGAAGCCGGCTTCGGCAAAGAGTTCCGCCGTTTTCCAGCCGATGTAGGAGGTGTCGGATGCGCCCTTGAACACCACTGTGTTACCCGTCACCAACGCCGCCGAAATGGGCGCACCGGCCAGGGCCATGGGGAAGTTAAACGGCGAAATGACTACCCAGACCCCATATGGCCGCAGCACGCTGTAATTTCTCTCTTTGGGGTCATTGGGGTTCAACTTGCCCAACTCGTTGACAAAGCCTTTATTTTTCTCCATGGAGTCGGCATAGTAGCGCAGCAAATCCGCCGTTTCTTCCACCTCACCCAGGGCTTCCAGGCGGCTTTTGCCCACCTCCAAAATCATCAGCGCACTCAATTCCAGGCTGGTCTCGCTGATTCTTTCGGCTACCCGGCGAATCAGGGCCAC
>CAZDMM010000213.1:5892-10435 GCA_964505845.1 uncultured Caldilineaceae bacterium | reverse complement strand
CCAACTGTTTTTGGCCGGTGGTCAGGTCTACAATTTTTTGGCGGGGGTGAATCTCGGCCCCGACTCGGGTCAGGGCTTGCTGCGCGCCCCGGCCAGCCTGCCTATCATCAATCACCAGGCCATAATTCATAGCCTCTCGCCCCAAGTAAATATTTTCGGCCACAGTCAGATGGTCTATCAAATTGAATTCCTGGTGGATAAAGGCAATGCCCAGGTTCTGGGCGGCGCGGGTATTGGGGATGTCAACCTCCCGGCCTTTGATCAGGATAGTCCCCTCGTCTTTGTGATAGACGCCGCCCAAAATCTTCATCAAGGTAGACTTGCCGGCCCCATTCTCGCCCAGCAGGGCCAGGCACTCGCCGGGGCGCAAGGTTAGCTGAACGTGGTCAAGCACCACCACCCCGGAGAAAGATTTGGTAATGCCTCGCATTTCGATGACAGGCGCAGCCAGCGTTGAGCTTTGGAGAGACTCCGCTTGCAGCAAATCTGCCTTCATGCCTGGCCTCCTGCGGCCCAGTGCCGGCGAATAAATTGCACCCCCTGTTTGAGGGTGTCCATAATATCCTGGGGCCGGGTGTGGGCTTCCAGAGTTAAAACGCCGGCGTAGTCATCGCGGCGCAGGGCTTGCAGCAGCCCGCTCATGTTGCAGCCGCCCTGGCCCAGGGGAACGCCGGTATAATCGCCGTGTAGGTCGCGCTGTAGGGTAGGCCGGTGGTCTTCTGGCAGCAGGCGTGGGTCGAATTTGCGCGCGTCTTTGAGGTGAACGTTGCGGATGTGGGCCTTCAAAAGCTCGTAGGCATAGGGATACGGCTCTTCGCCGCCCACGTAAAAATTCTCCGGGTCAAAATTTAATTTGAAATACTCGGAATTGACCGTCTCCAGCAGCTCCAGGCAGGCGTCGGCCGAGCGGGTGTAATCGCTGGGGCGATACCACTCTCGGAAGGAGTCAGATACCTCGGTGGGGATAAGGTCAAACAGATTTTCTAGCAGGATGACCACGTTGTGGCGGGCCGCATACTCCAGGCAGGGTTTGATATTTTCGGCGTACAGGCGAATCGAGGTCTGGCGGTCGTAGGCCGGGTTGACGCCGTAGTAGGTTATCACGAAAGGCGCGCCCAGGGCGTGGGTGCAATCGGTACACTCATTGATGAGTTCCTGCACCACCCCAATATCGGAAAAAGTAGCCAGGTTTAAGCGGGTGAGGGCCGCCGTAGCGGTAACGGTGAGGTGATAACGCTGCAACAATTTTTGAGCCTCATCCAGCCGCTCCTTGAAAAGATTGCGCCGAACCACCAGTTCTACCTGGCTGGCCCCAACCTCCCGGACATTTTGGAGTACTTTTTCCAGGGACGCGCCGGGAAACTCCACACTCCCCACCCCAATGATGGGTTCAATTAGTTGGGTCATTGTTCTCCCACAAAAGTAAATTCGATTGTTACAGGACAAAATTAGGGTGTTTTACGAGATTTAGCAGGCGAAGGGTGTGATTGTTCGGTAGTGATGGCCGATATTGAGATGAGATTGGCTCTAATATTGCGTAAATGGTCCCGCATTACGCGCTGAGCCTTGGCCGCTTCCTGGTTGCGGATAGCCTCATAGAGGCTGTGGTGCTGTCCTTGATATTGCTGGGCGCGTTTACTCACCACGGGAATAGCTGCCTTCAGCCAGACACGGTGGCGCATCCGGTCAGTCACTTCTTCAAATAAGCGAATCAGGAGCGGGTTATGGGAGGCCAAGGCGATGGAGAGATGAAAATCTATATCTGCCTCAATGAAAGCTGTGGCTAAGGGGCCATTGAGACTAAATTGTTCCATCTTTTGCAGCGCAGATTCCATGCGGACCAAGTCATCCTTATCGCGATGCTGGGCCGCTAATTTGGTAATACCCGGTTCTAGCACTTGTCGCGCCTCCACCAACATCATAGGATCACCTTCGCTGACCAGTTCGGAGATAATTTCTTGAGAGATAACTTCCAGGGCGCTTTCGGTGATAAAACTACCAACGCCCACTTTTTTGTGGATAACGCCGACCGCTTCCAAAGCGGTCAGCGCCTGGCGTACCGAGGAACGGCTGATATTAAACAATTGAGCCAATTCTCGCTCCGAAGGTAGCCTGTCTTTAGGGTTCCACCGCCCTCGGCTAATGGCTTCGGCGATTTGGCTCACGGCGCTCAGATAGAGTTTTGAGGACTCGATCGGTTTGAGTTCAGTACGGTGGGTGCTAGTTCGGTAAGTCATAGGACATCCAAATATATTCACCAGAAAGATTACTGGTTTGGTATTTAGACCACCAAACTTTCAATTGGTCTATTTAGTAGACCACTATACATCATATTGGTATAGTTGTCAAACCACCAATACGCTATATTGGGTGATTGTCCGGCTGATTGTAAGGAAAAGTGATGAAACAGGTTATATTCAATTTTTTAGGTAAACAGACTCTGAAGGTAAGCTAGGCAAAAACCTTTAGGGCCTGCTAAAATCTCGGACAGGCCCGATGAAACAAGAGGATTATTTACTTTCGGCGGTAAGCACATATAATTAAAGAGACTCGATATTCCAGCCGGTAAAATCGAGGCTTTGTAGCAGCGTCGAATGTTTCCTTGCATATCCCTGAGCTAATATTGCAGATGAGGGTTTGCCAATGACACAGCCGGATCCTAAAAAATTGAAGAAGCTTCAACCCCAAGGTCATAAACGCCAGCCGACTCGCATCTTGTATGTTGAAGACGCTGAGGTAATGCGGGATACGCTTTTCCGGCTGCTCGAGGTTTATGGTTACAAAGTGGCCTATGCTAAAAACGGCCAGGAAGGCGTTGAGATGGCTATCCAATGGCAGCCTGACCTGGTGTTGATGGATTTACACATGCCGGTCATGGATGGCTTCAAAGCGATCTATGAGATCAGGTTCAACCCTCAAACTCAGCATATCCCCATTATTGTGGTTTCGGCCTGGAGTGGTCAAAGAGAGCGAGAGCAGGCCAGGTTAGCGGGGGCGAATGATTATTTTGCCAAGCCGCCGGATTTAGACCGGCTCAGGGAAGCCATTGATCAGGCGGTGGCTGCCACCAAAAAGCCAAAATAAGCCCAGCCATTTTGGCACGCCGAAACGCCGGCAGAGCCGGCCTGAATAGAAGCATGGAAAAGGAAAAGGGTTGTTGCCTTGCAGCAGCCCTTTTCCTTTAGGAAATCTTTAGCTTTTCTTTAGCTAAACTTGAGGTAGGAATGTTCATTTTCGGTTAGCCTAACTGTAGATGCCAGCGGGGGGTGGCCGTGATCGGCTGCTGGGTGACCGAATACGAGATTGTATCTGAAAGAGGTGAGATATGAGAATCGAATTACCGCGTGAAAGCGAGCGACTGGGCGGCGTTATTTTTTACGGCGTCCAAAAGGTGTTTGAATTGGATGGCGGCTTGCACACCGAAACGGACCGGAACGCTGAAAACCCGATCATCTGGCGCATCTCTTATGAAATGCGCCTGGAGATTGAGCGGCAAATGGCGATTGTGGTGCCGGTGCGTAACGAGCGCATTCGCCTGATCGAAGGGGTGCTGTGCGGCATCCCTCACAACTGCCTGACCATCGTCGTCTCTAACAGCCCCCGTGAGCCGGTGGACCGCTTTTGGATAGAAAAAGATTCCATCGAACGCCTGGGCAAGTTTATCAATAAACGTATCCTGGTGGTGCATCAAAAAGATCCGGCGCTGGCCCAAGCCCTGGCCGAGGGCGGTTACCCGGAGCTGCTGGATGAACATGGCCTGATTAAAAATGGCAAAGCCGAGGGCATACTGGTGGCAACTCTGCTGGCCAAACTGGCCGGCAAAAAATATGTTGGCTTTGTGGACTCCGATAACTATTTTCCGGGCGCGGTGCTGGAGTATGTCCGCGAGTACAGCGCCGGCTTTGCCCTGGCCCAATCACCCTACAGCATGGTGCGCATTGCCTGGCACAGCAAACCCAAAATTGTCGAGTCGAGCCTGTTCTTTGCCAAGTGGGGGCGGGTTTCGATGCGCACCAACCAGATCTTAAATGAGTTGATCGGCTATTACACCGGCTTTGGCACCGAGGTGATCCGAACGGGCAATGCCGGAGAGCACGCCCTGAGCCTGGACCTGGCGATGTTGATGAGTTACGCTGCGGGTTTTGCCATTGAACCCTATCACTTCATTGACCTGTGGGAAAAGTTTGGCGGCATTTTGCCCAGCCCCTACCCAAAACTGATGCGGGAATATATAGAGATTTTTCAAATCGAGTCTCGCAACCCCCACTTGCACGAATCTAAAGGCGAGGATCACGTCGAAGGCATGAGCTTTGAAGCTTTGCAGGCGGTGTATCATTCACCCATCTGCCCGCCGGCGCTCAAAGAAGAACTGCTGCAAGAGATGCGGGAGCGCCAGTTTGTCCAGGCCGATGAAGAACCGGCCAGGCTCATCTGTTATCCACCCCTGGAACGAATTGACCTGGACCGCTTTTGCCGGGCGCTTCAAAATGAACCCTATGCCGATCTGCTCTGTCTGCCGCCGGCCGAGGTTGAGGCGGTTGAC
>CAZDMM010000213.1:0-5882 GCA_964505845.1 uncultured Caldilineaceae bacterium | reverse complement strand
GGCCGGCTCAACCCAGGGGCCGGGCCTGGTTTCAGCCCCGGCCTCAGCCCAAGACGGCGCGTCCGGCCAATATGGCCGGAGACACGAGGTGTGACCTTATGACGCCCTGGGTTGTCTTTACCGACCTGGATGGCGCCCTGCTTGAGCTTGACACCTATGACTACCGGCCGGCGCAGCCGGCGGTTGAACTACTGCGGGCCAGGCAGATTCCGCTGGTCTTCTGCTCCTCCAAGAACCGGGCCGAGCAAGAGTTTTACCGGCAAAAGCTAGGGATAGATGCGCCTTTCATCGTTGAAAATGGCAGCGCCATCTTTATTCCGGCAGGCTACTTCAATTTTGTCTATCCCTATCACAAATCTCTGCCAGGCTATCATGTCATCGAATTGGGCGCGCCGGTGGCCCGGATTCGGCGCAGCCTGGCCAAAATTCGGGCCAGGCGGCAGCTCAATTGCTACGGCTATAGTGATTTATCCATCGCGGCGATTAGCCAGCTTACCGGATTGGATGAGGCCGGGGCTGCGCGAGCCGCCCAACGCGACTACAGCGAAACCATTCTTCAGTCAGACCTGTCCCCCAACCCCTTAGGATGGCTACAGCAAGACCTCGATTTAGAAGGGCTGGCCTGTATTGCCGGCAGCAAATTCTACACCATCACCGGCGCCGGCAGCGACAAGGGGCGGGCCGTCTTGCTCCTGAGCGAATTGTTCCGGCGCAAATTTGGTGCGGTTGTTACCGCCGGCCTCGGCGACAGCCCCAACGATGCTCCCTTTTTAGCGGTGGTAGATCGGCCTTTCTTGGTGCAAAAACCCGGCGGTCGCTGGGCCGACCTGGACCTGCCGCGCCTGGAAAGGGTGGTCGGTGTTGGGCCGGTTGGCTGGCAAAATGCTATCCTGGATTATCTTCTGGCAACTTGGGAGGGCGGCATCCCTATGCCGCCTGCTGCTGCATAGGGGTGCGCCAGCTACGGTGAAAAATTGGATCTGCTGATCCTGTGAGTCTGCTCACTCCTGATATTTGTGTTTTTGGGGTTATCCTTGAGTACATCTAAAAATCAGCCCTCCCTCCATATCTTGCTGGCCGTAGATGGCTCAGACCACACCCGGGCGGCTGCCCAACTGCTTGGCTATCTGCCCTTGCGGCCGGGGAGTCAGGTGACTGCCGCCAGCCTCCTACCTGGAGGCCGGCAGGCAGCGCCAGAGGCGCTACCAATAAGCCTGCTTGAAATGGAGATGATCCTGAAGGATCACCAGGTAACGGTGACGCATGAACGGCTGTCCGGCCAGCCGGCCAAAGCCTTGACCGATTGGGCGCGGGTGCAGCAGCCGGATTTGCTTGTGGTTAGCGCCAGTGGGCTGCAAGCCCCCCTGGGCTTTCTGTTGGACGGGCCTGCCCAGCAGGTGGTAGGACTGGCCGACCAACCGGTGTTGGTGGCGCGATCACCCTGCCGGAAGGTGCGCCAGGTATTGCTGGCCGTCGAGGGTTCGAGTTACAGTTGGGCGGCCGCAAATTTTTTGGCCCGGTTCCCTTTTCCGGCCGATACCTGGATTCAAGTGATGCATGTCTTGCCACCCCGGTTCGCCTCGGCATCCTATGTTTTTGCCTATCCGTCGGGGCCGGAGAGTCTGCCACCCCCCACCCTTACCCCTGAGGCTGCCGACGCTATGGGCCAGGAGATCGCTTACAAAGAGAGTCAAGCGAGAACCAATCTTAGCCAGGTTGTGAAAACCCTCAGAGTTGCCGGAAAAGCAGCCACCAGTGTTCTGGCCCACGGTGATGCAGCCACCGAGATTCTGAAGTACAGCCAGACGCATGCCATAGATTTGATCGTAGCAGGTTCAAGAGGTCTTGGCCGGCTGGCCGGCTGGCTGATGGGCAGCGTTTCACGCCAGCTCATTCACCGTGCCGGGTGCGCGGTGTTGGTTGTAAAAGGCCAACCGCCCGGTCAAAATTGAATTCAACCTTTCTTGGTGTTTCACATTCCTCTAAGGGTCAGCGGATGATGGCCCAGGCTCCGGGGCGACGAACTTGTAGCCTACCTCCCGCACTCTTTGAATATATTGGGGACAGCACAGGTTGACCCCAATATAGACATACGTCGGCTTGCGAGCCGTCCAGCGCAAGACCACCCAAAAATTGGATTTATTGGCGCAACAGGTTATAATACCAAATAATGTGAATTTTATCACAATATATCAAGAAGATATATCTGTCCAACCCAGAAAGAGGTTAAGGAATGCACACCATTGTGGCTATCAAGCAAGTGCCAGACACCTCCAACGTGCGGATTAACCCCGAAACGGGCACGCTGATCCGTGAGGGGGTGCCGGCCATCATCAACCCCTACGATGCGCACGCCGTCGAGCTGGCCGTCCGCCTGAAAGAGCAGTTTGGCGGCAAAGTGACGGTGCTGACGATGGGGCCGCCCAAAGCGGCCGAGGCCATCGTCGAGTGCATCGAGCAGGGGGCCGACCGGGGAATTGTCATCACCGACCGCAAATTTGCCGCCGCCGACACCCTGGCCACCTCCTACGTTTTGGCCCAGGCCATCGAAGCCATCGAGGCCGAAGAGCCAGTGGATTTGCTGCTCTTTGGCAAGCAGGCCATTGACGGCGACACCGCCCAGGTCGGGCCGGGGGTCGCCACCCGCCTGGGCGTCCCTCTCATCACCTATGCCGTCGCCGTGGAGTCGGTTGACCCCGAAAGCCGCACAGCGATTGTCCACCGCAAAACCGAGCGCGGCGTCGAGGTCTGGCAGACAGCCCTGCCGGCCCTGCTGACGGTGGAGAAGGAGATTGCCGCCATCGGCCGCGCCCCGCTGCCCAACCTGGTCAAAGCGGCCGGCTACCAGCCGGAAATCTGGAGCAGCATCGAGCCGGTAGCCTTTGAAGCCAGCAAAATAGGTATCAAAGGCTCGCCGACCATCGTCGGCAAGGCGTTTACCCCGCCGCCCAAACAGGCCGGCGAGGTAGTAGCGGTAGCCGACAAAGGCTTACCGGAGGCGGTCGCTTACGCCCTGGCCCAGATTGGCCGGGCCGGGGTGGTGGAAACCCTTACCCCCAACGGAGGCGCACAATGACGGAAACAACGCCAACCAACAAACGCATCTGGGTTTACCTGGAGCAGGAGGAAGGCCAGGCCCACCCGGTTTCGTGGGAACTGCTGGGCGCGGCGCAGCGCCTGGCGGCCGACCTGCCCGGCAGCGTGGTCGAAGGGGTGCTGCTGGGCGACAACGTGGCCCCGATTGCTGAGGAAGCCTTTCGCTACGGGGCCGGCCGGGTTTACCTGATTGACGACCCGGTGCTGGCCGTTTATCGCAATTTGCCTTACGGTTTTGGCATCAGCAGCCTGGTGCAAAAATACCGGCCAGAAATCTTTCTGGTCGGGGCGACCACCCTGGGCCGGGGCCTGGCCAGCGTCATCGCCACGCGGGTGCAGACCGGCCTGACCGCCGACTGCACCGAGCTGACCATTGACCCTGAGAAAAAAATCCTGGCCGCCACCCGGCCCACCTTTGGCGGCAACCTGATGGCCACCATCCTCTGCCAGAAGCAGCGCCCGCAGATGGCGACGGTGCGCCCGCGGGTGCTGCCGACGCCGCAGCCGCTGCCCCAGGCCAGCGGCGAACTCATCCGCGAGCCGCTGGGCATGAGCGAAGCGGAGGTGGCGGTCAAGCTGCTCCGCTTTATCCCCGCCGACGCCGAAGCGTACATCAACCTGGAATACGCCGATGTCATCGTCTCCGGTGGGCGGGGCGTGGGCGACCCGGCCGGCTTCAAGCTGCTGGAAGAACTGGCCGGCCTGCTGGGCGGCGTGGTCGGGGCGTCGCGCCCGGTGGTAGACGCCGGCTGGATTTCTTACGCCCACCAGGTTGGTCAGACCGGCAAGACCGTCCGGCCCAAGCTGTACATCGCCGCCGGGATTTCCGGGGCCATCCAGCACCGGGTGGGCATGAGCGGGGCCAACTTTATCCTGGCCATCAACAGCGACCCCCACGCCCCCATTTTCCAGGTGGCCGATTTGGGGCTGGTGGGCGACCTCTACCAGGTCATCCCGGAGCTGATCAACCAGGTCAAAAGCGCCCGGCAGTCTCAGCCGGAACAAGGAGGCCAGCATGTCTGAAAAATTGAGGTTTGATGTCATTGTCGTCGGCGGCGGCCCGGCCGGGATTGCCGCGGCGATTACGGTAGCCCGAGAGGGTTTGAAGGTCATCCTGATCGAGCGGGGCCGTTTTGCCGGGGCCAAGAACTTTTTTGGCGGGGTGCTCTACACCCACGCCCTGGCCGACTGCCTGCCCGATTATGCGGAGCGCCGCCCGCCCTTTGAGCGGCCCGTTACCGAGCAGGGCTACTGGCTGCTCTCGCCCGACAGCGTGGTGCGCTTTATGCACAAGAGCGAGCATTACAAGCAGGAGCCGGCCGACGCCTACACCGCCCTGCGCGCCCAATTTGACGGCTGGTTTGCCCAGCAGGCGGCCAGCCTGGGGGTGCTGATTATCAGCAAAACCACCGTGACCGAGTGCATTCGTGATGGCCGGGGGCGGGTCGTCGGGGTGAAGACCGACCGGCCCGACGGCGAGGTTTACGCGCCGCTGGTCATCCTGGCCGAGGGAGTGAACAACCTGCTGACCCAGCAGGTGGGCCTGGCCAAAGGCGATTTGCCGCCGCGCTTTGTGGCCCTGGCGGTCAAAGAGCTGATCGGCCTGCCGGCCAAGGAGATCGAAGCTCGCTTTGGCCTGGCCGGGGCTAAAGAGGGGGTGGCCATTGACATCTTTGGCGACGCCACCCTGGGCCTGCCCGGCACGGCCTTTATCTACACCGATAAGAATGCCATCTCGATTGGGGTGGGGCTGCTGCTGGAGGAGTTTGTCTACCACAAGCTGCGCCCCTACGAGGTGCTGGCCCGCTTCAAGAATCACCCGGTCGTCCGGCCCTACCTGGCCGGAGGCGAGTCGCTGGAGTACGGGGCGCACCTGATCCCCGAAATGGGTTACAACCGCATGCCGGCCCTGGTCGCCGACGGGGTATTGGTGGCCGGCGACGCCGCCGGCATGGTGGACGCCCTGCACCGCGAGGGCACCAACCTGGCCATGACTGCCGGCCGGCTGGCCGGACAAACGGCCATCGCCGCGCACCGGCAGAGTGATTTCTCGGCCGGGTTTTTGAGGCAGTATCGCCGCCGGCTGGAAGAGAGCTTTGTCTTAAAGGATTTGAAGCAGTACCGCCGCATGACCGATTTTCTCGACAGCACGCCTTACTTTATGAAAACGTACGTCAACTATCTGAACGAGGCGGCGCTGCGTTACTTTACCGCGCACGGCATCCCCAAACGAGAGATGGAAAAGGAAATTGTGGGTATGCTCCTGGAGCGCCGCTCCTTTTTTGGGGTGGCCCGTGATATGTTGAAATTACTGCAAGGGCTGCGAGGTTAGCATGGCTGACAGAAAACATTACCCTTTAGATCCGGAAATAGAAGCCAGCCTGCCCCAGGTGAATGTTGACGACATGGTGGCGGCGCTGAAATATTACGTGGACGAGGATTTTGCCCATCTCGCCATCAAAGATCACCAGGTCTGCGCCCGCTGCCAGGGCCAGCCCTGCCTGTACTTTTGCCCGGTGGGCGTCTACCAGTTGGACCGCCACGGCAAAGTGATGGTCGGCTACCAGGCCTGCGTTGAGTGCGGGAGCTGCCGGGTGGGCTGTCCCTTTAACAATATCAGTTGGGCGCTGCCGCGCGGTGGTTACGGCGTGGCCTATAAGTTTGGATAGCAGAGGAGCAGAGGAGCAGGGTAGCAAAGTAACAGAGGACCAGGGTAGCAGGGGTGCAAGGCTGCAAAAAAACCTGCTACCTTGCTACCTGCTACCTTGCCCCAGGAGAAAAGATGA
>CAZDMM010000212.1:5266-10468 GCA_964505845.1 uncultured Caldilineaceae bacterium | reverse complement strand
GGTAGAGCATACGATCAGCATCTGTTGTATTCATTCTTGTGTCTCCTTGTCAATGCGCGAGTATCAGAACCTGCGCTCGTTTGATTGATTTGCGTGCTCAGTAAACAACATATCAACTCCAACTCAATTTTCATCTGGGGGCCTAAAAATCCGGAAATCAATATAGGTGTATGCGGAACTTGGCCGTAAAAAACCGGCCCTGGCCCGGGTTATACTGCCGTTTTCTTAAATTACCGGCCTCTCTACCCTTCCAGTATAAAACCAATTCTCAACCACGTCAAAGAGTTTTTATTAAAGGGGTGCGTCCAGAATTGTAGGCGAATTTAATCGAGGAGGGGTGAGGCCAGTCGAAAGTCACTTTTGGATGCAAAACAGACTTCTACCGACTGGCCTCGCCCCTGCACTACTCTTCCACAAACGGCCACTCCAGCCCCCGGTCATCCACAAAACGGTAGTGCACCGGGTGAACCTCCTGCAGCAGTTGGATGTAGCGGCGCGGCTCCAGGTCGGCGGGGGTGAGGCCCAGGTGGGTGAACAGCCGGGCTACCTCGGCGCGGGCCGCGGGAACCAGGGCCTCGTCGTCGCACAGAATCTCAATCTCAATAAAGTGACCCAGGCGCTCCACCTGGTTAAACTCCACCCGCGCCCGCTCGATGCGGTACACCCGCGACTGTTTGCGTTTGGCCACAAACGGCTCAAAGCCAAAACGGTCGGCAAATTGAAAAAAGGCGTGGGCGTCGTCCACCCCAAACTCAATTTCCCGGTTAACCTCCACCCCTTCCGCCTCAACCAAATTCTTAAAGGTCACAATAGCCTGGCCTCCTTCCCGCCGCAGCCGGAAGCGGTCGGCGGGCACGGCCTCGCTCTGCCCCTGCCGCCTAAAGTAGATATCTTCCTTAAAGCTTTCGCCCAGCAGCGCCCCCAACTCGGCGACGGCGGCCTCGGTGGCCTCCGGCCTGCTCAAGCGTGCTTTTATCTCAACCTCAAAAGCCATATAATCCCTCCGTCAGCCATAAAATTCTCTTTTATCAGCCAACATTTTTACAAAGCGGCGATTTTTATCACCCATAACACCAATAGACCAATATTATACATCAAATTTCCCCACCCCGGCCTGCCGTCCCCCCTCTCCGGGCTTTTGCCGACTCGGTGCTTTTGTGTTATCGTCACCTCGGTGCGCCGCACCCAACCCCCAAAATAAGGAGTCTGCCTATCTATCGCCAACCCCGGCCCGCGCCGGTACTGAACCCAAATGTTACGGCCGCTTCGGCCAGATGGGGCTTGTGGATTGCCAAAAGCTACTACTTTCTCTTCTTCGCCGCCATTGGCTCGCTGGTGCCGTTTTTTAATATCTACCTGGGACAACAAGGCTTGAGCGGCGTCGAAATCGGCTGGTTGAGCAGCATTGCCCCGTTGATTGCCCTAGGCGCTAACCCCTTTTGGGGCGCGGTGGCCGACCGCTGGCACATCCATCGCCCGGTGCTGGCCCTGTGCGCCTTTGTCTCCGGATTGGTTACGCTTTTTTTCCTGCAGGTCAGCAGCTTTTGGCTGTTGCTGGTACTGGTCACCGCCCTGTCATTTTTCCGCACCCCTATCGGCTCCATTGTAGACAGCACCGTCATGGACATGGTTAAGCAGACCAACAGCAGTTACGGCCGGCAGCGCATGTGGGGCACGGCCGGCTTTGTGCTGCTGACCCTGGGCCTGGGCCAGGCGCTTTCTGCCGACAACTTGACCCCCATGTTCTGGCTGCACACCGCCTTTTTGGGGTTGGGCTGCGCCGCCTTGAGCTTTTGGCTGCCGGTTTCCAGCGTGCCGCAAAGCGTCAGTTTGTGGCAGGGGCTGGGGGTGCTGACCCGCCAAACGGGCTACCTCAGTTACCTGGTGGCCATGATGCTCATGGGCATGGGCGTGGCGGCCTTTGCCGGCTTTTTGGGCCTACACATGCTGGCCCTGGGCGGCAGCGAGCAGCAGGTCGGCCTGGCCTGGGCGGCCAACGCCCTGCCAGAAATCCCGATGATGTATTTTAGCGGCCAATGGTTTGCCCGCCATAGCCACAAACGGCTGATTATCATCGGCTTTTTGGGCTTTGCCCTGTTCTGGGGACTGGCCGGCCTGGCCCCCACGCCGGCCCTGATCATCGCGGTTCTGCCCGGCATCGGAGCTTGCTACGGCTTCTTTTGGGTAGCGGCGGTAGGCTACGCCAGCGAGGCCGCCCCGCCCGGTTTGAGCGCCACTGCCCAGGCTTTGATGGGCGCGGCCCAAAGCGGCCTGGGCTGGAGTTTGGGGTCGGTGCTGGCCGGGTATCTGTGGGATCAAGCCAATGGTCACTGGGTGCTGCTGTTTGCTGCGGCCATGGTTGCTTTGGGAGCCTTGATTTTTTGGTGGGGTAATCGTCAGTTTAAAGAGATTGATTTACGCCCCAAAATGTAGTATGATGGAGATAAGACAAATAAATCATTCAGACCGGTAGGGCTGCTAAACCTCTGCCGGCTGACTCTCTGTGAGAGGTTATCCCTCAGCCTTTTTATCTGAAAAGCCCTCACCCCGTCGCTGGCGCGATACCCCTTTCCCGGTGGGAGAGAGGGGTGGGGGTGAGGGCTTTTTTAAGGAGTGCAAAAATGTACACCAAAATTTTGGTTCCATTGGATGGCTCCAAACGGGCCGAAACTATTTTGCCGCACGTAGAAGATTTGGCCTCGTGTTACCGGGCTAAAGTCATCCTGCTCCAGGTCATCGAACCGCTGCCACTGCCCATTGACGGGGCCAACCCCCTGCCCGATATGGTGGAGCACGAACATCACCTGAAAGCAGCCGAGGCTTACATGGCGGCGCGGCAAGGCGAGTTTCGTGAAAAAGGTATCGAGTGCAAAAGCCTGGTGGTGCAGGGAGCCGTGGTGGCCGAGATTATTGCCGCCGCCGAACGGGAAGAGGCCGACCTGATTGCTATGGCCAGCCATGGCCGCACCGGCCTGGCGCGGGTATTCTACGGCAGCGTGGCCGCCGGGGTGCTGCATCGCATTGACCGGCCCCTGCTGCTGATTCGGGCCGAGCGTGATGCCTGACTTTGAAGAAATCGAACATACCGCCGATTGGGCTTTGCGCATCCGTGGCCGGGATTGGGCCGAATTTTTGGTCAACGCCGCCCAGGGTATGACCAGCCTGTTGGTGGCCGATCCCGCCGCCATTCCGCTGGCCCAGGAACGGCCCATCGAGCTGGAAGCCTTTGACGCCGAAAGCCTGCTGGTCAACTGGTTGAGCGAACTGGCCTACCTGGCCGAGCAGGAACAGCTTCTTTTTCGGGAGTTCGCCCTGGTGGAGGTCAGCCTTACCCGCTTACGGGGCATCGTGCGCGGCGGCCGCGTGCCTAAATTGCAAAAGCATATCAAGGCGGTAACCTATCATAACCTGGTCATTACGCCTACAGATCAGGGATTGGAAGCAACGGTAGTGTTTGACGTTTAGTGTTCAAACGTTGAACGCTAAGGAGGTACGATGGTTAGCAGGCATGATTTCAAAAGGATTGGTGAATATCTCTACGAGGTTCCGGCCTCGTTTCGAGAAGATATGCGCGCTCCGGCTCGTTTCTATGCCGACTCGGAGCTGCTGCAAGGGGCTTTGGGCGATAAAAGCCTGGAGCAACTGGTCAACACGGCCACCCTGCCGGGGATTGTCAAATATGCTTTGGCCATGCCCGACATTCACCAGGGCTACGGCTTCCCTATCGGCGGCGTTATTGCCACCGAACTGCCCGATGGCGTCATCTCGCCGGGCGGGGTAGGCTACGATATTAATTGCGGGGTGCGGCTGCTGGCTACTCACCTCACCAAACAGGAGATTGACCCCTACCTGGGCGACCTGGCTTCGGCCCTGTATGCCAACTGCCCCAGCGGGGTGGGTGAAGGCGGCAGCATCAAACTCAAGCCGGGCGAACTGGACCGGCTGGTAGAAGAAGGCGCCCGCTGGGCCTTAAAGCGAGGCATGGCCAGCGAGGCCGACCTGGAGCGCACCGAAGAGTGGGGCTGCCTGGAAGGGGCCGACGCCGATAAGGTTAGCAGCCGGGCCAAAGAACGGGGCAAAGACCAGGTGGGCACGCTGGGGGCCGGCAACCACTTTATTGAGGTGGACGTGGTGGATGCGGTGTTTGATGAAACCGCTGCCGACCGTATGGGCCTCTTTCCGGGGCAGGTGACGGTGCAGATTCACTGCGGCTCGCGCGGTTTTGGGCATCAGGTTTGCACCGATTACGTTAACCGTTTCCAGTCGGCCGTGCATGGCTATCACATCAACCTGCCGGACCGGGAACTGGTCTGCGCCCCCTTGAGCAGCCCGGAAGGGCAAGATTACCTGGCAGCTATGAAAGCCGCGGCCAACTATGCCTTTGCCAACCGCCAGGTGTTAACCTTCCACATCCGGCGCAGCTTTGAGCAAGTTCTGGCCGGCAAGGTAAGGAAACACCACGTTTACCAGATTTATGATATTGCCCATAATATGGCTAAAATTGAGGAGCATGAGGTAGAGGGCCGCCGGGTGAAGGTATGCGTCCACCGCAAGGGCGCTACCCGCGCCTTTGGCCCCGGTTCGCTTGCCCTGCCCGACGTTTACCGCGACATCGGTCAGCCGGTGCTGGTTCCCGGCTCCATGGGGACGGCCAGTTGGGTGCTGTTGGGCACGGCCGGCTCTATGGCTCAAAGCTTCGGCTCCACCTGTCACGGTGCGGGCCGCATGATGAGCCGCTCCAAAGCCAAAAAAGAGATTCGCGGCTCGGAACTGCGCGAGGAGTTAGAAGCCGGCGGCATCCGGGTGCGGGCCGGCAGCATGCCCGGTCTGGCCGAAGAAGCCCCGGCGGCCTACAAAGATGTGGATCGGGTGGTGGAGGTGGTGCATGGGGCCGGCATCGCTAAAAAAGTGGCTCGCTTGAGACCGATTGCGGTGATCAAGGGCTAGGAGGCGCGAAACCTTAAATTTGCAACTCAACTGTAACTCACTTGTTAGATAATAGGTTTTGAGCAAGGTCTAAATTCCTCAGGCCTCACCGGCTTGTGCCAACGGCAATGACGCCTCAGTTAACTTTCTACGCGTGTCCCGCTTAAATTTTTAGAGCAGAACCAATTAGAAGATGATCTGGTGCTGCGGCCTGGAGTGAGGCGGTAGTTATTGCTGTTTCTCAACCAAGAACCGGCTTTAGACCTTAAAAATCTA
>CAZDMM010000212.1:0-5256 GCA_964505845.1 uncultured Caldilineaceae bacterium | reverse complement strand
AATATTAAAAAATCAATCTCATTTACCTTAAAAAATCTAACCAGAGGAGATATATCTTGACCAAGAAAACAACTCGTCTTACCCATGCAGAGGCATCGCATGCCAATCCAGCTCACCCCGAGATAGACGCCTTCCTGACCGGGGAAAACGACGCTCACCTCAACGCCATACTTTACCTGCATCAGGCGCTACGCTTTGCCTTTAAAGATGTCAGCCGAACTTATGTGGGGGCTAACCAAAGCCTCTATTTTGAGGAAGGCAACCCCGACGCTCACTGTACCCCGGATGTGTTTGTGGTAAAAGGCGTGTCCAAGCACAATCGCTGCAATTACAAGCTGTGGGAAGAAAAAGCGCCGCCCAGCGCCATTTTTGAAATCACCTCGCGGCATACGCGGCTGGAAGATTTGGGAACCAAACGTGGCTTGTATGAGTTGTTGGGAGTTCGCGAGTATTTTGTTTTTGACCCGCTGGGCGAATATCTTTCGCCTCAACTGCAAGCCTATCACCGGGTTCCGGCGGGCTATTACCAACACATGGTTTTAACCACCAGCGGGACTGTCTTTAGCCAGGAATTGGGGCTGACCTTAAAGGTGGATGGCCCTTTGCTGCGGGTTATCGAGCCAAAAACAGGTATTCTCATCCCTACCTTAGAAGAAGCGGTTAGCCAGGGCAAAAAATGGCTGGAGCAGGCTCAAACCGAAGCCAGACGAGCCGAACATGCCGAAGAAGAACTGGCACGTTTGCAAACCGAACTGGAGAAACAGGGCCGAAAAATTGGGCCTAATTAACAGCGCCGCTCGCTACCGGCCGTAACCAGCAGAGGGGAGTCTACCAGGCTCCCCTCTTGTTTTTAAACTGCTTTGAACTTTGCCTACCGTAAAAACGTCAAAATGAGCTGGGCCAGCAGAATTTTGGTGATGGTGGCGATGGGGTAGACGGTGGCATAACCGATGTTGGGGAGATCGTTCTCGCTTTGTTCCTGGGCAAAGCCCAGCACCGCCGGCTGGGTATGCATGCCGGCCACAAGGCCGGTCAGCAGCCCCATAGGAATCTTAAAGAGGTAGTGGCCCACCCACAGGGCCGTTAAGGCGGTGAGGCAGGTGACCACTGCCCCGGCGACAAAAATTGAAACGCCGCCGCTTTGGCTAAAAGTGTTGACAAAAGCATAACCGGATCGCGTGCCGACTCCGGCCAAAAAGAGGATCAGCCCAAGCTGCCGTAAAACCAAATTGGCGCTGTATGGCAAGGCCCACACAAAGGGGCCGCTGCGCCCCAGGTTGCCCAAAATTAAGGCCACAATCAGCGGCCCGCCGGCCTGCCCCAGTTTAAAGGTGATGCCGCCGGGCAAGGGGATGGGCAGCATGCCCAGCAGCAGGCCCATGGTCAAACCGAGGCTAAAGGTTAGTATATCAATTTCGCTCAGGGCGCGGTATGAATCTCCAAAAAATTTGCTGACCGCGGCCATGTTTTCCGGCCTGGCGATCACCCGCACCCGGTCGCCTAACTCCAGTACGGTTTCGCCGTGCGCCAGCAGCTCCACATCTCCGCGCCTGATCCGGGTGACGATTGCGCCAAACTGCTGCGGCAGGTCAAAATCGCGCAGGCGATGGCCGGCCACCTTGGGGTTTGAGACAAAAATGCGCCGGAAGTCGTACTCGCTCCGGTCCAACTCCAGTTGTTTATGGCTTGGCTCGCCCAGGTAGTGCATCACCCGGTCAAGCTCCTCCGGCGGGCCGATCATCGTCACCAGATCACCCACACTCAGGCGAGTTTGGGCGCTGGCCAGCATGAGCCGCTCGTCGGCGTGCTTGATACGCCCAAAAATTACGTTCCACCGGTTCTTTTGGATCAATTCCTCAATGGAAGCCTGGGCTGCTGCCGGCGTGGTCACCTGGATGGTGCGGGCTTGCAGTTTCATCCCGGTGGCAGTAAATTCGCGCAGGTTTTGCGCTTCGCGGGCATAATCTATCTTCCACCAGCGCTGCATCACAAAAATAGCCAGAATCACGCCGACCACCCCCACCGGATAGGCAATTGAATAGCCTATCACCGGCTCGTTGAGCATTTGGTCAAGCTGCTCGGCCGGGGCCAGGCCCTTAATTTGCTCCAACAAACCGGCCAGGGCAGGGGTGTTGGTTAGGCTGCCTGCAAAAAGGCCGGCGGTGAGGGTTGGCTTCAGGTTGAGGACGGTGTGGATAATCATTGTCAGCACGGCCCCCAAAACCAGAACCCCAACCACCAGCAGGTTGTCGCGCAGGCCCTTACGCCGGAAAGAAGCAAAAAAACCGGGGCCGCTGCTCAGGCCAATGGTATAAACAAACAAAACTAACCCCAGCACATAAATGATCTCCGGCAACTTCAGGTCGGGGTGCAGCGAACCGATAGCCAGACCCACAAACAAAACTGCGGCGACTCCCAAACTGCTGCCCTTAAATTTGAGATGTCCCAGGGGGTAACCAATTGCCGTTACCACAAAAAGCAGCAGCATGGGGTTGTTGAGTAATAATTCAATCATGGTGGCTCCACTATGGTAAAAAAAATGGGGCAGACGTTTTGCGCCTGCCCCACTGCAAACTCACGTTGGGTACGAGTTAAATCCTATTGTGCTCTCATCCAGACTTTTGCTGATGCGCCCCAGGATGGTAACCAGGAAAAAGGGTCGGTGAATAGGTGGTTACTCTCCCGGAACGGCGGCCACTTCGGCCTGGAAGGCCCAACGCTCAGGCGAGCGCCACAGGCTGGATAGGATCAGTTCCCGAATGAAGATTAGCTCTTTGGGTAAACGATCGTACAGTTTAGTAAACAATTCTTCATGTGAGAGCACTTCTTCTACCCAGAGGTCGCGGTCAACCGCCATGAGTTTGTTGAATTCTTCCTTGCTGAAATCAAGGCCGCGCCAATCCAGGTCTTCGTACCGAGGCATCCAGCCGATGGGGCTTTCGCTGCTGGGGGCATGCCCTTTGACCCGTTCAACTATCCATTTCAACACCCGCATATTATCGCCAAAGCCGGGCCAGATGAATTTGCCGTTCTCATCTTTGCGGAACCAGTTGACCCCAAAAATGCGGGGCGGATGGGAAAGCTGCCGGCCAAAGCCCAGCCAGTAGTTAAAGTATGAAGCCATGTGATAACCGGCAAACGGGAGCATCGCAAAGGGGTCGCGCCGCACCTTGCCCACCTGGCCAAAGGCTGCCGCCGTCATTTCGGAACCCATGGTGGCGGCCAGGTAAACGCCGTAATTCCAGTTAAAAGCCTGGTAAACCAGCGGCACTACGGTGCTGCGCCGGCCGCCAAAGATAAAGGCTTCGATCGGCACGCCGTTAGGATCCTCCCAATCGGGGTCAATAACCGGGTTTTGTTCAGCCGGGGCTGTAAAACGGGCGTTGGGATGAGCGGCCGGCTGGCCAGATTCTGGCGTCCAATCCTTGCCTTTCCAGTCAATCAGGTGGGCCGGCGGGGTTTTGGTCATGCCTTCCCACCACACATCGCCGTCGTCGGTGAGGGCCACGTTGGTAAAGATAGTATTTTTGGCGCAGGATATCATGGCGTTGGGGTTTGATTCCATGTTGGTGCCGGGGGCCACCCCAAAATAGCCTGCCTCTGGATTGATGGCGTAGATTTTTCCATCCTTTCCGGGTTTGACCCAGGCAATATCATCGCCAATAGTGGTCACTTTCCAGCCTTCCTCCTGGAAGGCCGGAGGTGGAATCAACATGGCAAAGTTTGTTTTGCCACAGGCGCTGGGGAAGGCCGCCGCCACGTAGGTTTTTTCACCCTGGGGAGATTGAACGCCTAAAATGAGCATGTGCTCGGCCAGCCAGCCCTGGTCGCGGGCAATCACTCCGGCAATCCGCAGGGCAAAGCATTTTTTGCCCAGCAGGGCATTGCCGCCATAACCGCTGCCGTAAGACCAGATCAGCCGCTCTTCTGGGAAATGCACAATATATTTGGTGGTGGGATTGCAAGGCCAGGCTACATCCTTCTGGCCAGGTTCTAGCGGGGCGCCAATAGAGTGCAGGCATGGCACAAAGTCGCCGTTTGTCCCCAAAACGTCCCAGATTTTGTTGCTCACCCGGGTCATGATGTGCATATTGACTACCACGTAAGGCGAGTCGGTCACTTCGATGCCCACATAGGAAATGTGAGAACCAATCGGCCCCATGCTGAAGGGGATGATGTACATCGTCCGGCCCTTCATGCAGCCATCAAAGAGGGGGAGCAATGTTTCTTTCATCTCTTTGGGAGCCATCCAGTTGTTAGTTGGTCCCGCGTCCTCTTTGCGAATACTGCAAATGAAGGTGCGATCTTCTACCCGAGCCACATCGCTGGGGTCAGAGCGGGCCAGGAAGCAGTTTGGCCGTTTTTCCGGATTCAACCGGATAAACGTGCCAGCCTCAACCAGCGCCTCACACAGTTTGTTATATTCTTCTTTTGAACCGTCGCACCAGTAAACCTGGTCGGGTTTACAGAGTGCGACCATCTCTGCAACCCAATCTTTCACCTTTGCATGTTGCACGTTTGCAGGAAATTCCATAATGCCCTCCTTAATTTGCATACTTTGAACAAACAACATTTACGCACCAGAGGTTGGTGGTAATTTATAACCTCACTCAATTGAATTAGCAATTTGTTAGGATATATTCTGAACCTGATACAAGGCCAGGGCGCAGCGTATAGTTAAAGAATACACTAAAAATCTGTCATTAGAAAGTGAAAAATGTCACAAATTTACGGTGTCATACATCACTTTTTTAAGCATATGGTTTTGATGGGGCCAGGTAAACATAAAAAAACCTGGCCGGTAAACTTGTGGGAAGCGGCCAGGTTTTTAGGAGGTAGCAAGTTGCTGGCAAGTTTTTATGCTTAGAAGTAGCTGCTGATCAGCTCCAATACTTTTTGGATATTGGCCGGGTCGCCGGATTGAACTTTGGTGGCGCTGGCGCGGGCAATGGCATTGAGGGCATTGATATCGGCGTCGGCGCCATAGGCAACCGGAATAACGATGATAGGGTTGCGATCTTGCCGGCTGGCGGTAATCAGTTCGGCTACGCGCTGTAAAGAAACCTGGCTGTTAGTATCCTGCCCGTCGCTTAATACCACAATCGCCTGGATGCGGTCGGCCTTCGGGTCGGTAGAATTTTTAAGAATTTCAACCGACTGTTGGATGGCGTCGTATAAAGAGGTGTCTCCATCGGCTACCAGCCCGCTGACCTGCTGGCGAATGTTGGCCTGGTTGCCTTCAAAGGAGGCCAGCGG
>CAZDMM010000211.1:0-10482 GCA_964505845.1 uncultured Caldilineaceae bacterium | reverse complement strand
CGGCTGACCGGCTTTCACCAATTTGTCACCCTGTGCGACGCCCGCCAGGAGTTCATGAGTCCCGGCCTGCTGGCCGCCCACCGGGAAGTAACCGGCAACATGGCCAATGGCGACCCGACCCCCTTCAAAAGCTTTCGCTTTCGGGAGTATCACGCTACGGTAGAATTGGTGGATTTTCTGCCGGACGACACGCCGGAGGCCGATTTGCTGGCCGAGGAGATTGTGATGACGGGCGAGGTGGCCGACGCCGCCGAGCGGCTGGCTGCTCAAGGGGCGCTGGTCTTTGGCTTGAGCGACAAACCGGACGAGGCCACCCTGCCGCCGCCCGAATCTGCCGCCGGTGAGGAGCCGCTGCACCGGGTGGTGATGAAGGTGGTGGGGAGGCTGAGAGGGTAGGTTGGAAGGATGGAGGACTGGAGGGCTGATCTCATCCATCCAATCTTCAATCTCTAATTACCAATCTCTCTTCTCAAGCGGATAACGCCGCAGGCCCAACCCCTGGGCTAACACTAAGGCGATAAAGAGGGGGTTATAAACCAGGTAGCGATACCACAAGCGGCGCGGTTCTTGCCACAGGCGAAAGAGCCACTCCAGCCCGCTGCGCTGCATCCAACGCGGGGCCTGGGGAATCCGCCCGGTGTGAAAATCAAAGGCGGCCCCCACCCCAATTAAAACCGGCGCGGCCAGGCGGCTGCGATGCGCCGCCATCCACAAATCTTGCTTGGGCGTGCCCAGGCCCACCCAGACAATATCAGGGTTAGCCTCATTGATTTGGGCGATGATCCCGGCCTGTTCAGGCTCGCTGAGCGGGCGAAAGGGGGGCGAGTAGCCGCCGGCCACCTGCAGGCCGGGGAAATGCTGCTGCAGCGCGGCGGCCAGCAGGTGCGGGATGCCCTGTGCGCCGCCATAAAAATAGTGCCGGTAGCCCCGCTCCACCGAATAGGCGCACACGGCCAGCATCAAATCCGGGCCGTAGACCCGGTTCACCTCGCGCCGGCCCCACCAACGGCTCAACCAAACCAGCGGCATGCCATCTGGCGTGGCCAGACCGGCCCCGTTCACGGCCCGGCGCATGGCCTCAGCGCGCTGGCACTCCATCACAGTATGAACAGTACAAACGGACACGTACTGGCGCGCCTGGTTGTCTATCCAGCCGGCAATCTGAGCGACCGCATGCGGCATGGTAACGGCGCTAATGCCCACTCCCAGGATGTTGACGCGGGGAATTGGAGCTTGGGCGCTCTGCCTAGAGATTGTAGCCATCAATCTCTAATCTCCAATCTCTATGTTTTGCCAGTGCGCCAGATACCACTCAATGGTTTTCTGCAAACCCGCCCGGAAATCGGTTTGAGCCTGAAAGCCGAAGGCTTGCCTGGCCCGGCTCACATCCAGGGAGCGGCGGGGCTGGCCGTCGGGCTTGGAGGCGTCCCAGATAATTTCACCTTGAAAGCCGGTTAGCTCCACAATCAATTCCAACAAGGCTTTGATGGTAATTTCCATGCCAGAGCCAATATTGACCGGCTCCGGCCGCTCGTAGCGCTCGGTCGCCAACACAATCGCCTCGGCGGCGTCTTCCACGTACAAAAACTCGCGGGAGGCGCTGCCGGTGCCCCAGGCCACAATGCGCCGGTCGCCGCGCTCTATGGCGTCCACACATTTTTTGATCAGGGCGGGGATGACGTGCGAGGTGTGCGGGTCAAAATTATCGCCGGGGCCGTACAGGTTGACCGGCAGCAGGTAGATGGCCTTAAAACCGTACTGCTGCTGGTAAGCCTGGCCCTGCACCAGCAGCATTTTTTTAGCCAGACCATAGGGGGCATTGGTTTCTTCGGGGTAGCCCAACCACAGGTCATCCTCTTTGAAAGGAACCGGCGTAAACTTGGGGTAAGCGCAGACGGTGCCGATGGACACAAATTTTTCAACGCCCCACCGCCGGGCCTGCTCCATCAACTGCGCCCCCATGATGAGGTTGTCGTAAAAAAATTCACCGGGCTTTTCTCGGTTGACGCCGATGCCCCCGACTTTGGCCGCCAGATGGATCACCACGTCGGGGCGGCTGTCTTGAAAAGCGCGCACCACATCGGTGATTTGGGTCAAATCATAATCTTCGTGGCGGACTACAAAGATGCGCCCGGCTTCACGGCGCTGCAAGGCCGCCACCACATACCGGCCTAAAAAACCACTGCCGCCGGTCACCATAATCCGTTTATCGCTCAAATTCATAACCCTGTCTCTCCTCGGTGTACAAGTATAAACTTAGTTATCGTTTTGGCAATCCAGTGAGGACAGTTACCGGAAGCGGGTGCGGAGTAAATCATAATACAGGCGCAGTTGGGTGACGCTGCCGGGGCCTAAGGCGCGGGCCAACAAGTGCGGCAGCACCCGCAGCGAGGGTGAAAACTGGCGGGTGGTTAGCTTCCAGTAATGGGCCGCTTGAGGCCAGCAGCCCAGGCGGGCCTGGTGCAGGGTTTCAGCCAGGTAAGTTGCGGTTCGTTCTGCCCGAAAGCGGCGCGGGATGGTAGGGCTGCCATACCGCTGCGCCACGGCTTCAATCTCTTGCATGCGCCGCAGGGAAGCCTGGGTGGTTTTGGCCTGGGGATGGAACCTTTCTCGGGCCAGGGAAACGGGCAGGTAGTGCAAAGGGTATTTTTGGGCTACCCGCAGCCAGTATTCGTAATCCAGGCAGTAGCGAAGGGATTCGTCCAGCAGCCCGACTTCGGCCAGCAGTTCCGCCCGCCAAAAGGCGGCCGGCTGGACAATAAAATCTCCCTGGCTGACCAGCTCGGTAAAGTTAGTGGCTTTTACATTACCGCGCCGGCCATAGGAGCGGCCGGCCTGATCAATGGTTTCGGCGTTACCGTAAACCAGTTTAGCCTCCGGGTGCTGGCTAAAATAGTCGGCCACCTGCAGCAGCGCGCCCGGCATAAATTCATCATCGGCATTGAGCCAGCAGACAATATCGCCGGTGGCCTGGCGGAAACCTTTGTTAATGGCGGCGGCCTGCCCTCCATCCGGCTCAGAAACCCACCTGAGGTGGGCCTGGTACTGCTGCAAAATCTCCAGGGTGCCGTCGGAAGAGCCGCCATCCATAACCAGATATTCCAGGCGAGGGTAGTTCTGGCCGAGCACACTCTGGATGGTGCGTTCGATAAAATTGCCCTGGTTGAAAGAGGGCGTAACAACCGAAATTTTGAGCAGCGTCATCATCATCTGGGTGGAAATTCCTCTACAGGCGTTGCCGCCGGGGGTAGGCGCTTCGGCTTTGCCTCGGGGTGACATGAACTGCCGGTTTTCTTTCGCTGTGCCAGACCAGTTTTTGGTGCGAAACTCAGCAGAGGCGGCTCCCACGCCGCCGAATAGCCGGGCATGGGAGCCCGGCCCGCTCGTTTCGCACCGAGTGCTAGACTAGCCGGCATAATATTTTACCATCATCCGCCGGTAAAGACCGGCTGCAATACGTTTGCTGATTTTGAACCCCAGGGGCACTTTAGACCAGATTGGAGCCGGGGCGGTAAAAGTTTGCACCAAAAAACGCCCTGCCTCCCTGAACCGGCCCTCTCGAAAGGCGTAAATGCCTTGATGAAAATTGGTGTAAATCCAACGCAGCCGTTCCACCTCGGCGGGAGAAGCCGGGTAGGGCAGCACCTCCTCGGCAAAGGCGGTATAGGCTAGCTGCATGGAGTGGTGGCCGTGATAGGCCGCCATAGCCGCAAAGTGCATTTCCAGGTCGTAAATGCCCCATTTAAATATTTCAAGTTCGGCGGGGGTTAAACGGTAGGGCAGTTTATCGGCAGCCAAAAGCTGTAACCACAGCCTCAAATCAGCCATGCTGCGCCCATCAACCACGGCCTGAGCGGTGCAGTTGGCCCCATAGCTCATGCGGTAATTGGCCAGGCGCCGGGCTACAAAGCCGACCGGGTAATTGGCGGCAATGCGAGTCCACATCTCCCAATCGGCGTGAATGTGCATGGCTTCCATAAAATTGCCCAGCCGGGTATAACACTCCCGGCGCACGCACACCACCGGGGAGCGAATGACGCAGGTTTTTAGCAAAGTGGGCAAAAATACCGCTCGCTCTCGCACCCAGGGGGTGAGCGAAACCATTTCCGGCTCGCGGCGGCCATCGGGATAAACCAGATTCAGGCCAGAAAAGACCAGGCCCACCCCCGGATTTTTTTGGAAAACTTCGACCACGGCGGCCAGATAGCCCGGCTCATAAAAATCATCGGCGTCGAGTTTGGCAATCAAGTTACCCCGGCACAGGCTCAGGCCAATGTTCCAATTGGCGGCCATGCCCACATTTTTAGGGTTGTGGTGAATGGTGATTTTGGGGTGATTTTGATAGGCTTGTAGCAGCGCAGCCGTGCCATCGGTTGAGCCGTCGTCCACCACAATCAGCTCATAATGAGGGTAGGTTTGGGCTAACACGCTCTCAACGGCTTGAGACACAAATTGAGCCGAATTATAGGCCGGGATAAAAACGCTGACCAAAGGGGGCGGCGGTTCTTGGGGCCGGGCCGCCTCAAGCCGCCGGTTTGGGCTGTGATGGGTAAGCGAGTTAAGGAGGGGCCGGTATTCATCGGCTTTGATCACCCCCAAAAACCAAATACCGGCCAGATAAAGCAACCCGGCGCTGCCGATCTCTAGCCATAAGGGCAGCGCCGACAAACTGCTAACCACAATCATCAGCCCGCATGTGATGAGTAAAGGTTTCAGCACAACCTTCATAAAACTGAGGGAACCCAATTCAGCCCGTAATTGTCGCAGATAAACAAGCGCCAGCACCGCTTCGGCCATAACGGCTGCCCCGGCCGCCGCTAACAAACCATAAGAGGGAACCAACCACAGGTTAAGCCCCAGGTTAACCAAGACCGCCAACATTAAGCCTTGCAGCGCATCTTGTTCCCGATTTGCTACCAGCAGAGCATGCCTGAGAAATTCTGAGATAAAAGCCAGAGGGACCATCCAAACCATCAGGGTCAAAGTTGGGCCGGCCGGGGCAAATTCTGCGCCATAGAGCAGCCAGACCACTTTACCGGCGGTTAAAGAAACCACCCCGGCTATGGGCAGCGAGAGCAGCAGTAGATATTTTAGCACATTGGCGTAAATTTGGGGCAAGCGTTCCGGCTTTTGGCTGAACTGCCGGCTGAGAGCAGGGTACAGCGCCGCGTTGATGGAATTAGAGATTACGGTAATCCCCAAAATAAGGGCATACACCGCGCCGTACCAGCCGACCATTTGCTCCGGCCAAAACCAGGCCAGGATGATGGTATCAACCCGTGAGGACCAACTGAGCCATAATTTGATTAGCCCAAAAGGTAAAGCAACCCGGATAAATTGCGGCCACCAGGCCGGCTGCAACCGCCACTGTAAATCCTGCTGGTAGGGGGCCAGCAGTTTCCACACCAGCAGGATGGAGGCTAAAACGTTTACCAAGCGGGCCACAATCACCCCGGTGATATGCCAGCCCAGCCAAAGCAAAACGACGCCCAGCCCCACAAAAATTAGCAGACCCCCTACAATCGCCACAACGGAAAGATCAAAACGCTCGTTGGCCTGTAAGATGCCGTCCAACGGCTCCTGGATGGCATACAGCAACAAAACATTGCTGGCTAAAAATACCTGCCCAACAAACTGCCCGGCATAGCCCAACAGCCACACCAGGCCGGTGATCACCCCCATGCTGGCCAGCGCCAGCATCACCCGGATGATGATGATATTGCCCACAATGTACTGGCTGCCGCTTTGTCTCTTGGCCAGCTCCCGAATGGCATACAGGTTAAGGCCGGCATCCGACAGCATGGAGACAACCACCACGTAAGACCAGATTAAGGCATATTGGCCGTACCCCTCGTCGCCCAGCCAGCGGACGATCAAGATGGTAAATAAAAAGCCAATCAATTTGATGCTGACTTTGCCAAACGCCCCCAATAATGAGTTCCAGGCGACGGCGGTCAATCCGCTTTCCAACAGGTTAAAACTCCTCCAACGGCCGGATGCTCGGTACTGAAACACCGCTATGATAAAACTTTTGCGCCAAAGCGCAAAGTATCTTTCTGCAGACTGGTCAAAGTGGAGCATCTCTGCTACCATAACAGGCATATCTTGTTGACACCACTCATGCTTGAGGTAGTTGAGGAGCCGGGCGATGAAAAAATTTGGACTCTTGCTGCTGTGGCTGGTTTTATTAGGGTACGGCGGAATCGTTGCGTTTGCCGGGCCGCTTCAAATCACCGGGCAATTCTCCAATCCCCCTCAGCCCGGTAAGCTGTGGGCCGGCCCAACCGGGCCGTTGTTCATAAGCGCCAGCGACACCTTTACCACTTATTTGCCTATCATATTAGTCCCGGCCCTGAATCCCAAAAAAGGGGTGGGGGTGGTGGCTGCGCCGGCCTGCCAGGATGTGCTGGCGTTACGAGCCTCGTGGTATTTGAATTGGGGAGTTTTTCCCGACCCCACCTGTATTGGCGCTGAACACTTTGTGCCGCGCATCTTTGGCGCGGGCGACATGCAGTTTTTGGCTCAAGCGGTGGCCAATGCCCAGGCCAGCGGCTGGTTGATTGGGTTTTCCGAACCGAATTTGCCCTGGCAGGGGAATCTATCGCCCACCCAGGGGGCCATCTTGTGGAAACAGATTGAGCAGGCGGCCCTGCCGGCCGGGATCAAACTGGTATCGCCCTCGCCCAACCAATACCCGCCTGGTCAGGCCGATCCCTACGGCCACCAGTGGTTGTGGGCCATGGTCCAGGCTTACCAAGCGCAGAACGGCGGCCAGAATCCCCATTTTGATGCCATGGGCTGGAATATTTACTCCCAAAATCCGGGCGACATCCAGAATTACCTCACCGCCCGGCATAACGAGGCGCTGGCCAGGGGGTATGATGTGCCGATTTGGGTGCTGGAATACGGCGGGGAATGTTGGAAAAGCGCCAGCGGTAACACCGGCAACCAGGCCATTGTAACCACCAGCACGGCCTGGTTTGAGGCCACCCCCTGGATTGGCCGCTACGCCTGGTTTGCCAACCGGCTTTCGGGGGCAAATCAACAGGCCGTTGGCTGGCAGAGTTGTTCTTTGCTCAATCCAACTACCGGGGTTGTCACCTCGTTAGGGCAGCTTTATGCCCAATATTAGCCGGATTTAGCCGCGATGACTTCGCTGTAAAGGCCGGTCAAAGCGCGGACATCCTCAGCCAATGATTTTACCATTTTGCACCGGCCGGCCAGCCGAGCCACCAATTCGGGTGATTCGAGGCAGCGAGACATCTGCCGGGCCAAATCTTGCGCCTCCTGGTTGGCAAAAATGAGGCCGTTCACCTCATGCTGCACCAGGTCGGTTATCCCTGGCACGCTGCTGGCAATGATAGGAATACCGTGCGCCAACGCCTCTAAAATGGTGATCGGGCTGTTCTCCGGCCAGATGGAAGGCACAACCAGCACATCAATCTGGCCGTAAATTTCCGAGATATTGTCATTTTCCACAAAACCGGCAAACTTAATATTGGGTGCAGCGGCGGCCTGATGCTGCAAAACTTGCAGATACCGGTCAGATTTGACATCCGCCTGCCCATAGATGGTTAATTCTGCTTGTTCCGCCCGCAACCCTTTAAATGCTTCCAAGAGTAAATGAACCCCTTTAATAGCTGTAACTCGGCCGATAAAACCAAATCTGAGCCGGGCGGCAGGGGTGCGGCTGAGGCCCGGCTTGGGCGGCTGGACGCCGTAGGGTGAAGTGATAATCTTTTCTGGGGGAAAGCCGTTGAGAATGAACATATTGCGCATGTGGGTTGAGGGCGCGATGATTCGCTCAATTTTTTGCCGCCAGTGGGGAATATAAGCAAAACGGCGCTGCATGCTGGCTTCAGCGTTCACAAAGTCGGCCTTCTTGCCCACCATTGCTTCGGCCACAGGTAAAAGCGGTTGGGCCAGGCGGTTGGGCGCAAGCTGCCACAGGCCGGCCAGAAGCCGCTCTAGCGGCGTTTGTGGCCCCACGCAGGCGGCGCAGAGGGCCATTTCCTCAGGAGCGGTACAGAGCACGCCGCTGCGTTTAAGATAGGTGCCTCGGCGGCAGGTCAGCACAAAATCGGTGGCGGTATAGATAAGGGGGAGATTGAGGCCGGCGGCGGCTTCAATCAGGCCGGCCATAAGTAAAGATAAGCTGGTGGCGTGAATGAGATCAGGCTGAAGTTTTTGCAGCACTTCCTTAATTTCAGCGGTGATGAGCGGGTCGTTGTAGCTGGCGCGGTCGGCGGAAGAGCGCTGCTCATAATCGTACACCAAGCGCGTAACGGGAAGGTCTTCAAAAGTATCATGGTGCAGTTCAACGGCCAGGGTGCGGCGGGCGGCAGGCTGGCCGGTTAAAAGGTGAACCTCATGGTTAAGCTGCTGTAAAGCGTGGGCCAGGTGCAAGGTGTAAGTTTCAACCCCACCCACAAAGTAGGGCAAAAAACGATGGGGAGAAAGGACGATTTTCGTGTTGAGCCTCCTGAATGGGGTATAAAGTGGAGTCGTTTCACTCTAAAACTCTCAATTTTTGCTCTGTCGGAAGAGGTAAAAATAATCCGATACATCGTGGCATTCCAGCAGGTTTCTAGTAGGTGAACGGTGGGTATGAGAGATCTAACCGAACCTTTATTGGGGGGTAATCCTCCATTGTACTTGATCTTGCAGATTGGGGATGATAAGAGCTTCATCTCCGGTCTGCAAGGGGACAACCTGTTGGGTGTTATCTAATATTCTTATTTCTAAATGAGAGGTGGTAAGCTGGCTGTTGTCTGTCGTGGCCTCAATTTCGAACTCGGTTGTGATAATATCACCGGGCTGAGGTGCTGTTTTAGCAGCAGGTTGGAAGTTCCGCTCAATTAAGATAGTACCATTGGCAGTGACTACTCGTAAATTGACGTAGTAGGGTTGGGTAAGAGATTGTAAGGCTTGCCACTTTAGCACAAGCCACAGTTGCAGGTAATCAGGGTGTAATTCCCCGTGAAAATTATGCTGAGTCAACATTACAAAGTTCCCAAAAGAAAGTTGAGGATCACCCTCTTTTCTGCGAAAAATTAAAACTTCTGGAACTTTAGAAAGAGTGGGTTCTGGCTCGAATAAGCCGCTCTCTCTAATCTTTTGAAGCATAGGAATATTGAGCTGATTTAAGGTTTGATCATGCTTATTTGGCGCAATTGGGTAAAGTTCAGGATTCGAAGTGATGTAATAAACAGCTTTATAAGCCATAACACGATCCCAGGCATTATTTAAATTAGATTCCGCATAACCGAGATTTTCGTAAGAACAACTTAGTTGATCGGATGGAATCAACTGTTTTGCAGCAATATAATTCATTGTATTTGCATTTAGCCATGGTTTCTGATCGCCAATGATATTCCAATAATGGCTCATATTAGCCCGTGTACAAGTTTTAAAGACTATAGAGTTTAATAAGGATACCTTGCTTGTATCGCTGTGGAATGGATGCAGATGATAGGAGATAACAGGACTGGGTGATAGGACACCAAACGCTTGCCCGTAAACGGCGATAAACTGGATAACAGAGCCAAAAATAACCAAGTGAATTATAAAAAATTTATTAATTTGAGTAGCGCTCCAGCTTACCAGTAGTGCAAGGTAAGGAAGTAAAGGGAGGATAAATCTAACTTCCCGATTGATATTTAGAGAAAATATTGAAAGAAGAAGCATTACTTGAAAGATTGCCACAGCAACGCTTAACAAAAAATCATCTATTTTCACCTGAGGTTGATTAAAGTGAGCGATAATTCCCCCCATGATTATTGCTAAAACCACAACAAACATAATAGGGAAGAAAAAACTTTGTTGCAGAGCTGTGAACCAATAAATCATTCCTTCCAGGAATGAACCTCTCTGCCCGTATAAATCCGCAAATTGGCCGGATGAATAAATAGAAACATAATAACGGACCTGTTCCAGGTTTAAGGAATACCAAACGGCTGTCCCTAAAACAAAAGGAACATTAACAGTTACAGAGATGAGGGTTCGAGCTTCGAACCATCCCCAGGAAGGGGGGCGTTTGGAAAACAGAACATAACCTAAAGTAACAAGGCCAGGGCCAAGGCAATATATCGGTGAAGATACTTTAACTAATACAGCAAAAACACTGGCCATTATCAACTGACTGATTGTAAAGGCACGGCTCCAACGAGGAGCAAAGCTCATAATCAAGATAAACCAAATCACCATTAGAGTCTGTAATGTTTCAATATAGTACTGATGGGCAAGTCCTACACCAAGTGGTGCTGTCGCTATAATTAAACACCCCAATGTGGCAGCCAAAAGTTTACCTTTGGACAGTTCTAGGATGACCCGGTATATAAGCAACAGCCCAAGAGCGCGTGTCAATATTACAAAGAATAGCAGGCCTATATCGAAGGAACCTATAAGCTGTCCTACCGGCACAAAAAATTGGCCGAACCAAGCAATACCAGGGGCTTGATATTTAAGAACCTCTACCATGGC
>CAZDMM010000210.1:5894-10508 GCA_964505845.1 uncultured Caldilineaceae bacterium | reverse complement strand
GGTAAAAGGCATAGCCCGTAAGGTGGTTAGAACATGGAGTTCCTGTTTGGTAGTCATACATACACCTCCATCAAAGCACTAATCCACGCTAAAACTATGTTGTTGGCTAAGTTAGGATAAATGATAAGGGAAAGTATAGAGGGTCGTGGGGAGGGAGTCAAAACGCCTTAGCTTACTTTAAGTATAAGCTAAGGCATAGAGGGGTGGCAGTGAGCAATGTCATCAAAATGGGTGACAAATTTCACTAATAACCGGGGCCGGCCAGGAGCGAGCCCTTACCGTTTGCGAATATAAATAAACCAGTAGACCAGGCCGACCATAGCCGAACCGCCAATGATGTTGCCAATGGTGACCGGCGCTAAATTTGCCAAAAAGAAGTTAGCCCAGGTCAAATCGGCGTAATCGGCGGCTGTTTTACCAATGGCTTCCCAAAAGCTGGCCGGCGCCCCGGCCTTTACCAAAAGACCGATGGGCAGGTAATACATATTGGCGATACTGTGCTCAAAGCCGGCGGCCACAAAGGCCGTGATGGGGAAGATGATAGATAAGATTTTATCGGTGGTGGTTCTGGCGCTGTAACATAACCACACGGCCAGGCAGACCAGCGCGTTGCACATAATCCCCAAGGCCACGGCCTGCACAAAATCCAGGTGAGATTTGCTGTTGGCGATATTCAAAAGGTTTAACCCCACCACGCCGTTGCCCACCATATATTGTTTGGTTAAAAACATCAGGCCGGCGGTGGTCACAGCGCCCACAAAGTTGCCCAGATAAACAATAACCCAGTTGCGCAGCAGTTGCCTCAGCGACACCCGCTGATCGGCCCAGGCCATGACGATGAGGTTATTGCCGGTAAACAATTCGGCCCCGGCCACCACCACCAGGATCAGCCCCAGGCAAAAGGCTAACCCATTGAGCAGCCGCACAACCCCGTAAGGCAGTTTATCGGCGGCCCCGGCGGTGACGGTAGTTGCAAAAATAGCACCTAAGGCAATAAAGGCCCCGGCCAGGATAGCCAAGACAAACATGCTTTGCCAACCCATACCGGCTTTTTTAACGCCGATTTCTTCGGCCTTGACCGCCATTTCTGGGGGCATGAGCGCATCAATGCTCACAATAGGGTTATTGGGGCCGGCCGCCGGGGCAGCATTATTTTGATTTGTTGGAAGCATAGGTATCATCCTGATGATAGAATTTATAACGTTGCGCCAGCAGCCAATTAACCCAACCCTCGATGCCGGCCCCGGTACGACAGGAGACCACAAACAGGGGCACACTCGGATTTACCATCTCCAGGCCGCGCTTAAAAAATTCCAGGTCAAACTCAAACAGTTCCAGCAGGTCAGCTTTATTGAGAATCACCGCATCGGCCCTGGCGAACATGGCAGGATATTTATAGGGTTTATCGTGCCCTTCGGGGGTGCTGGCGATAACTACCGCCAGGTTAGCCCCCAGGTTAAAGTTAGCGGTACAGACCAGGTTGCCGACATTTTCGATAAAAAGCAGGTCAAGCTGCGGCAGGGGCAGATAGGGCAGAGCCGCCTGAATCATAGGCGCGTCAAGGTGACAGTTGCCGCCGGTATTGATCTGCACCACCGGCACCCCCTGCGCCCCAATTTTGTCCGCGTCGAGGCTGGAGGCCAGATCACCTTCAATCACTGCAGGCTTCATAGCGGCCGGCAGCCCTTTGATGGTGGCCAGGATGAAGCTGGTTTTTCCGGCTCCCGGTGAGGCCATCAAATTCAGCACAAACAAATTGGCGGCCTCAAAAGCCGCCTGCACCTCGTCGGCCACCTGCTCATTGGCGCTGAGAATATCTTTAACCACTGGAATCTTCATCTGTTACCTCAATGCTCTCCACATAAAATTCTTGACCTCCTGTCACCTGTAACCTGGCCCCACCACAAACCGGGCAGAGCGGCGTCAGCGGGGCGCTGGCTTCAAAGCAGTGACCGCAATCCGGGCAACTGGCCGTGGCCGGCCGGCGTTGAAAATGCAGCCTGGCCCCCTGGGCCAGGGTATCGCGGCTCAAGATGTCAAAATAAAATTGCACCGAGTCATCCACAATGCTGCTCAACTCACCCACCACCAAATTGATCAGCGTGATAGGCCGGTCTCCATTTTGGTGGGCTGCCTCCAGAGCGACGCTTAAAATACCTTCTGTAACTGCCAGTTCATGCATGGTAGAATCTCAAAATCTACATAGCCAGTATAAACCGGGATGGCGCGGATGAGTAGTGCTACTTGTCATTGAATTGCGAGACAAACATCATCACAAACAAAAATCGCCACCGGAGCGATGGCGATTTATCTTGAGGCAGTGTTATAGAAATTTTTTTGCGGGGTTTATCCTCAACGTGATCACCCCACCTCGGCTACCGTGCGCAGCAGGTCCGACTCGGTAAAAATGCCCACCACCTGGCCGGAGTGGTCAACCACAGGCAAGCCGCCGATTTTTTGGGACAGCATTAAGCTGGCGGCCTCTACCACCGTCGCTTCGGGGTTGATGGTCAGGGGTTTGCGGGTCATGATTTGCCGAATTTTCACTTTGGTCAGCAGGTAATCCAGTTCCCATTCCTCCAATAGTTCGGCCGGCGAAGGTTCGGCCTCACGCACATCACCCCAGGTAACAATGCCCACCAGTTGGCCCTGATCCACCACCGGTAAATGCCGAATGTGTTTGTTAGCCATTAATTGGCCGACATCCGGCAGCAGGGCATCGGGGGCGATGCTGATTACCTCACGCGTCATCCAATTTTTTACCAATTCTGGTTTCATTTTTTCCTATCCTTTCCTGAGGTGATTCTAACGAGCTTGATGGTTTGCCAGAGTGAACTTTAAGATATTGTGAATAATATCACGGATATTATAATTCTACCAGAAATCAAAAACAAATAGCACCCTAAAATTTAGGGCTTTTAATAACAGGAGTTACGCGGTCACCTTCCCGGCAGCTAATTCTGACACAATTTACCCGAATCATGAGACGTTTTACGGCTTAAAACCAGCTTCCGGGAAGGTAATTAAGCTATACCATGTAAGTTATCTGTTAACAAGTTAGCGTAGCCGGATGGCCGGCGTAAAGCCAGCCAATAACTTGTGCTGTTGCGGAGTCCAACAGAGCAGCCGTTTGAACCGACAGTTCGGTGCTGTAGCCAAAGTGGTAGCCTCGAATGGAGAGCAGGGTCGCCTCTGGGGCGCGGCCATACAGGGTGTGAGCCAGGGCCAGGCAGCTTTCGGGCGTGAGATGGTGCGTAAAGGGGGCGGCCTGGTAGCCCGGTTGTAACGATGCCAGCCGAATTTCTTCCGGGTACGCGCCGGTATGAGCATCCACAAAACAGACCCGATCATAATAAGCCAGGGTTTCGGCCATTTCGGGGGTTAGCTGTAAAGCAAAAACTAGAGAGAGAGCCAGGGGAGCAGGGGAGCAGGGGAGCACAGGGATAGACAGAGCAGCCGGCCCCAAATCAGGGTGAATGGTTGTAGCCTCATCACGCCGGGCCAGGGGCAGGTCAAGTTCATCCACTGAGGTGACGGAGCAGCCGTAGCGAGCGGCCAGTTTTTGGAGCAAATGCCAGGCCACCCCGTCATCTTCGCGGTCGGGGTTGCCGTAACCCAAGATTAAGATATTTGACATAACTAACACCCTTTGTTTTGCTCTCTCGTCCAACAGGGTTTAATTTATGGATATAAAGCACACTTGCCCTTTTGCGCCAAGAGGGTATTTGTCAGAAACAAGAGGGCAGTTAACGGTTAAACTTTTTCCATTCGGTGATAAAGCTAATTGAAAACCCGATTGACTACCTTGGGCAAAAGTATAGTCAGGCAACATTAAACGAAATTGTTGCGTCAAGCTATCAACTATTCCAATTGATTGGTTTAATTGAGGTTGCTCAATCCCAGGTGACTGTCCCATTATCACCAAATAGCGGCTATCGGGAAACCATTCTACATCCAGAACATAACTCCACTTTATTTCAGGACGATACAATTCGCCGGTAAGGGTGTTTAAGATTACCAGGTTATGAAAACGTAAATTTTCCCCACGATACCCTATGGCCGTTTGCAGGGCTACCAGCTTTCCATCGGGACTCCATTGTGCATTAAAGACATATAGGGGACCCTGCTCCACATAATAGGTTTGACCCAAATCAACTTCACACGGCTGATTTGTCTTCAAGTCAACCAGGTACAGCCAGGGAACTCCATAAAATACCGCTTTGGAACCGTCCGGGCTGACCGATGAGGTAAATTTTATCTCACTCCACGATTCAAGATAGTAGGTGTCTTGCGGGTACTTGTTATACCGCCACTGTTCCGGGTCAAAGCGGAAGTCATACACATTCAAGGCTTTGGCTATCTCCGGCGGTAGCTGCCTGGCAGCCGCGTCTGTTGGTAACAAATTAGCATCTTCAAGCAAAAGCTGCGGAGGTTGGCCCTCGCCTCGACTCAGCCACACACTATATTGATCTACCCCGCTAAATTGCGCCGTCTTCCGGTCAGTGTAGACCACCCCATTCTGCTCCTCTACCCAATGCACTTGCCGGGCGTTTTCCAGATTATCGGCGTAGACCTCGCTGGCGCCAGTGGTTGCATCCACCGTTTCAATAGACT
>CAZDMM010000210.1:0-5884 GCA_964505845.1 uncultured Caldilineaceae bacterium | reverse complement strand
TAGACTGCTTTATCGGGATGGTAATATGAACCAACAACCGCTGGTTGTCGGGTAGCCACTCGATCAGATCAATCGGCGCTTCCCGGCTAAAAATGACTTTGGGTTCTGAAAACACAAATTGGTCTAGCTGCGAGGGCGCCTCTGGTTTTTCAGTCACAGCCCCCTCGAATTTACAAATAGGAGGCTGAATAAACGGCGTTGCAGGTGGGGTGAGAGTCGGTTTAGCCGGGGGCGGCTCAGGAGCCTGAAACACGCCCGGATCTCGGGTAGCGGTTGCCAGAACTGCCGTTGGGGGTTGAGCTAAAAGAGAAATAGGGGATAGAAAAGATTGGAATGTAGTGGGAGTAACTATAGTTGGTTTTGTCTCCCTTAAATCAAGAAATAAGGCTGCTACCAAGCCAACTAAGATCAACAATCCCAAGCCACCCCCTATAATCCTTAACAGTTGCTTCAGCATGTAGTAACTACTTTAATAAATTCGCTCATATTGGCATAATATGTACAGGTGCATAGCACCTGCTCGGCGCAAGTGCAGCCGCCTGACGCCAATATGAGCGAATTAGTTTTGAAAGCTATTTTATACCCTACCGGTCTCGTCTCAAAGTAGTGACCAGGGCGCCCCTGGCATCTATCACCTCTACGATCATCGGCATCTGGCCCACCGCGTGGGTGGAGCAGGACAGGCAGGGGTCATAAGCCCGGATGGCGGCCTCCACCCGGTTGAGCAGCCCTTCTTTAATTTGACCATTTTGGCCGTGAATGTAAGTTTTGGCGACGCTGTCTACCGCTTTGCTCATGGCCCAATTGTTGTGGCCGGTGGCCACAATCAGGTTGACCCGCTCCAGTTTGCCCTGCTTATCGGCCCAATAGTGATGGAACAGCGTGCCGCGCGGCGCTTCGATCACGCCCACGCCCTCACCTTTGAACTCCTGGCGGGTGTTGAGAATATCCTGGCTGAGAATATCGGGGTCATCCAGCAAAATCTTGACTCGCTCGGCGGCAAAGAGGGCCTCGATCAAACGCGCATAATGATAGTACAGGGTATTCTCGATGGGTTTGCCGTTATTGAGCGCCTTGAAATGTTTCAATTCCTCATCCGCCAGCGGCGTGCCGGTTTTTTGGGCCACATTCAGCCGGCCCAGCGGCCCCACCCGGTAAACCCCCTCCGGCCAGCCAATCTTTTTGTAGTAGGGGAACTTGAGATAAGACCAATCCTCCACGTGCTCGGCGATGTAATCAAGGTAGCTGCGCCCGTCAAACTGCTCAAGCAGCCGCCCCTGGGAGTCGATCAGCCGGCACTGGCCGTCGTACAGTTCCAGCCCTCCTTCGGGCGTCACCAGGCCCAGGTAGCCGGTGGCAAACACGGCAAATTTGTTAACATCCTCACTGTTTTGGGCCGCCCAATCTCTCATGATACTCAGGCCAACGCGCAGGGTATTGATAGCTTCATCCGCCCCGGCCAGGATGCTATCCCGTTCTGCGCCGGTGAGGGCTTTGTTGACCCCGCCGGGTATGGCAAAGTTAGGATGAATTTTGCGTCCACCCAGGGTTTTGATGATTTCCTGCCCAAATTTACGCAGGTTAACGGCCTTCACCGCCAATTCGGGGTTGGTTTGGATCAGGCCCACCACGTTGCGGATGGCCGGGTCGGCATCAAAGCCCAGCAGCAAATCCGGGCCAGCCAGCTCAAAAAAGTGCATGCCGTGGCTCTGGATAATCTGGCCCATGTGCATCAGCTCGCGCAGCAGGCTGGCCGGGCGCGGCGGCGGTGCGCCTACCAGCTCATCGCAGGCTTTGGCCGCCGCCAGGTGATGGCTGACCGGGCAGATACCGCAGATGCGTGGTGTAATCATAGGCATTTCAAAATACATGCGGCCTTCGCAAAACTTTTCAAAGCCCCGAAACTCGTTGACGTGGAACAGAGCCTGGTCAACCGCCCCCTGCTCATTCAACAGAATCGTTACTTTAGCATGACCTTCAATCCGGGTTACCGGCTCAATCGTAATTTGCTGGGTAGACATCGTTGTTATCCTCCATTTGGAGTAGGGAGTAGCCAGTAGTCAATAGTCAGAAGGTTTATCTGACACTGACTACTGACATCTGACTACTGTTTAGTGCCAATGCAATTTATCGCCTTTAAGTTCCGGGATGCGCCCTTGAGCCAGTTCGCTCAAGGCATAGTAAATCACGTCGGCGTCGGGGGGACAGCCGGGCACGCACACATCCACTTTAACCACTTCACCGACGGCGCGCACCTCGGTGGGCGTTCCGATGTAGGGGCTGCGCGGAATCTTGCCCTCAGCGTCGGTACTTTCCGTTTCAACGTAAGCGCGGCGCAGAGACTCTTCCAGCTTGAAGAAGTTGCGCATGGCTACTACCCCGCCAAACACCGCGCAATCGCCCAGGGCTACCAGGATTTTGCAGCGCTGGCGCATGCGGTGGGCCACCTCTTCATTGGTAGTAGTATTGACGGCCCCGGTCAAAACGCCTACATCCACCCCGCTCTCATCCGGCTCTTTCAGGTCGGTGATAGGCGTTGCCCGAATATCGGCCAGTTCGGCCAGTTTGATAATGCGCTCATCCATATCCAATAACGACATGTGGCAGCCGGCGCAGGCTGCTAACCAGTCGCTTGAAAGTTTGGGTTTAGGCATCTGTGCAGTTCCTTTCAGGAAGGTTATGTGTGAACTATAGTCAACTTCCCACTTTCGTAAAACGTAAGGGTTGATAGCGAAGATAATTCGGCTCAAGAATGTTACGTTTTACGCTTTACCTTTACGTCGTAATAATCGAATTTATGGGCGCCCGCCGGCTCAACGCGCCCCACCAATCATTATCCAGGCTAACATCCAATTGCGCGGCCACCGCTTCTAAAATATCTACATGCGAGCGGACTTCGCCTGGCGGCGTCAGGCCCCGCCGGGTTTCTTGCAAGCGGCCTTCCAGGTTCAAAAAGTGGCCTTCCTGCTCGGCCCACATCTCCGATGGTAAAACCACATCCGCCAGGGCCGTAGCCGGGGAAAGGTAGCTGGCCTGCACCACCTTAAAGGGGGCGTGCGCCACCCGGTGCAGTAAGCGCTGGCTGGCGTAATCATCGCCCAGGGCCAGGTAGACCAGTTGTTGGCCGTTAAGCTGGAAGGGCTGGGTCAGGCCGTATTGGTAAGCGGCCAGGCTGTTAGCCTCACCTTTGATGCTGAGGACGCGAGAATAACCTTCACCCCAGGCCCCCACCTGGCGGGCCAGGTCCAGCAGAGCTTTTAGCACCGGAGCTTCCCGGCTGCCCGTAACTCCCTTACCGTAAACAAAGGCCGGTTTTTGGGCCAAACTCAGCCACTGCGCCGCAGTTTTGATGGTAGCGGCCGGAATAGCAGTAACCCGGCTGACTTCTTCAAGCGGATATTTAGACCAGTCCATAGACCCTTGAGCTAACCCGGACCGGCCAATTTCAGCCATCAAGCCCATCAGTAAATCGTAATCTCTACCTTTTTCGGGGCGCAACACACAATCGGCCAGGGTCTGCAGCTTGTTATCAAACGGGTCAATGACAATCAGCCTGGTTCCTTTTGGCAGGTTGCGTTTAATCGAGAAACCGGCTATCTGGTGGTTGGCAGCCAGGTCAACCCCAATCGCCAAAACGCAGTCTGACTCGGCCAGCACGGCCAGGGTGCCTTCAAAGGGGTGGCCCAGCTCTTGCGCCAGCGAGCCTGGCAGAGCGGTGGTAATCCCTTCTTCAATGCTGGTGACCAGGTCGCTGCCTAGGCGGTCATTAAATAATTCTTTAAAAGCATGCAGCGCTTCAACGGGCAAGCGAGTGGAGGCTAAAGCGGCCACCCCGTGACCATTCTGCCCAATGAGCGGCCTGAGCCTGGCTGCCACCACATCTAACGCTTCGGCCCAGGTAGTCGCTTTTAAAGCTCCATTTTTGCGCACCAGGGGGGTTAACGCCCGCTCTCGCTCTTCTTTTAGCGGCAGAAAACGGCCCTGCTCGCACAACAGCCCGGCGTTAACCGGTGCATCCCAATTGCCGTCAATGCGCAGTAAATGGTTATCGCGCACAATCATTTCAATGCCGCAGCCCACACTACAGCCAGCGCAGGTGCTCTGGATATGCTGCACTTCTTGCTCTCGCCCACGGTAGGCGCTCAACCGGTCAATCAGCGCCCCGGTCGGACAGACCTGTACGCAGGTACCACAGGAGATGCAGGTGCTTTCACCCAAAGGCACGTTCAGGTCCGCCACCAAGATATTGGCCGCGCCGCGTTCCTGCATGCCCAGGGTAGAGTTGCCTACCAGCTCAGTGCAAGCACGGATGCAGCGCCGGCACAAGATGCAGCGGTTATGATCAAGCACAAAGTAGGGGTGCGAGGCATCCACCGGGTAGGGCTGCCAATTGGGTTGCAGCGGCCATTGGGTCATGCCTTCGCCATAGGCGGCATTTTGCAGTTCACAATCGCCGCCGCTCATCTGGCAATACATGCAAAAGTGATTGCGTTCGCTAAACAGCAGAGTCAGCACAAAATGACGCGCCTCGGCAGTTTTTGGCGTGTCGGTTTGCACCACCATGCCCTGGCTCACCGGCAGGGTACAGGCAGGTTGCAGGGTGCGGGCGCCTGCTACCTCTACCACGCACAGGCGGCAGCCTCCATACGGAACCAGGTGAGGGTGATCACACAGCGTTGGGATGTGGATGCCGGCCCCCTGAGCCGCCCGCAGCACGGTTGTCCCCTCGGGAACTTCAACTTCTTTTTGATTAATCGTTAATTTAACGGTCATACTTCGCTCCTTATTTCACGACGACCCGCCGGCCGCTCATAGCACAAGCACCCGTTGGGCATACTTTTAAGCGAATATGGGCTTCTACCTCAGCCCGGAAATGGCGCAAGATATCTCGGATGGGCACCCCGGCCGTCTGACCCAGGCCGCAGTTGGATAATTGAAACAGGTTAACGGCCATTCTATCCAGGTCGGCAATATCGCTGAGTTTGCCAATCCCTTCAGAGATATCGGTTAGAATCTGGCGGGCGCGTTGGCCTCCCACCCGGCAGGGGGTGCATTTGCCGCAGCTTTCCTCGCTAAAGAAATTCAGCAGCACCCTGGCCAGGTCAACCACGCAGGTATCATCATCACAAATAAGCAGCGCCCCTGATCCCAGCGACACGCCGGCCCGGTTATAGGAGTCATAATCCATGGGGGTATCTTGCAAGCTGGCCGGGATAATCGAGCCGCTGGAACCGCCGGTTTGGGCCAGTTTAAGGGCGGCTCCATTTTTCATCCCCTTAGCATAGATGGCAATCACTTCTCGCAAGGTGATACCCATGGGCACTTCAATCAGGCCGGTAACGTTGACATTACCCAAAACGGTGTACACTTTGGTACCGGGGCTGCTTTGGGTGCCAAATCCCCGGAACCAGGCGGCCCCGTTGCGGATAATAGCAGGCACATTGGCCAGGGTTTCCACATTGTTCACCACGGTGGGTTTACCCCACAAGCCATGAGTGGTTGGATAGGGCGGGCGAACTCGCGGTTCGCCCCGTTTGCCCTCAATCGACTCCAGTAAGGCGGTTTCCTCGCCACAAATGTAAGCTCCTGCGCCGGTGTGGATGTGAATATTAAAGTTAAAATCGGTCCCAAAAATATTTTGGCCCAAAAAACCGATTACCTGGGCCTGTTCAATTGCTTTGGCCAGGCGCGCCTGGGCTAATTTGTACTCACCCCGAATATAGATGTAACCTTCACTGGCTCCCACCGCATAAGCCGCCAGAGCCATGGCCTCAATGATACTATGCGGGTCGCCTTCCAGCACCAGCCGGTCTTTAAAGGTTCCCGGCTCGCTCTCATCGGCATTGCAGATGATGTATTTGGGGTAGTTATCTACTCGCGCCAC
>CAZDMM010000209.1:3391-10513 GCA_964505845.1 uncultured Caldilineaceae bacterium | reverse complement strand
AACCTGGAACGCCTGGAACTCCTGGTGGCGGATATGTTAGAAAGCGCCCGCCTGGAAGCCGGCACGGTGGCCCTGCGTCCCCGTGCGCTGGACCTGGCCGGCCGCACCCGGCGCGTTTTGGAACGATTGGCCCCTCTGCTGGCCCGCAAACAGCAAAAAGTTGAGCTTCAAGCCCCGGCCAACTTACCGCCGGTGCAGGCCGACGGTAAACGGGTTGAGCAAATTCTGTCCAATCTGATTGACAATGCCGCCAAATTTGCCCCGCCGGCCAGCGTCATCGAGGTCAGCCTGAGCCGGCCCTCTCCGCCGGACGGGCGCGGCCTGGTGCAGGTGGCTGTGGCCGACGCCGGCCCCGGCGTGCCACCCCAGGACCGCGAGCTGATCTTTGACAAGTTCTACAGCGTCGCCGATAAAGCTCTGGCCGGGGTGGGGCTGGGCCTCTTTATTTGCCGGGAGTTGATCCGGCTACACGGCGGCCGCATCTGGGTAGAAGAGCGGCCTGGCGGCGGCAGCCGTTTTTGTTTTACCTTACCCCTGGCTGCTGAGGAGATTCCCGATGAAGAAAGCCAGTCACAAAATTCTGATCATTGACGACGAGCCGGATGTGACTCGGGCCGTGCAGTTAACCATTACCGTGCAAGAGCCGGAATGGCAAGTGGTCGCCGCTCATCAAGGCCAGGCCGGCCTGGAGCTGGTGGACAGCGCCGCCCCGGACCTGGTGCTGCTTGACCTGACCATGCCCAAGATGCACGGTTTTGAAGTCCTGGAGCAGATCCGCCTCTTTAGCGACGTGCCGGTGATCATCCTGACCGTGCAGGATGACGAGTTGGACAAGGTACGCGGCCTGGAACTGGGCGCGGATGATTATATTGTCAAGCCCTTTGGCCACCTGGAGCTGCTGGCCCGCATCCGCTCGGTGCTGCGGCGGGTAGAAGGCAGCCCCAGCCCGGTAGAGCGCCCCTTTGTCAACGGCGAGCTGCGGCTCGACTTCAACCGGCGGCGGGTCACCGTTGGCGGCGAAGAGATTCGCCTGACCAGCACCGAGTTCAAGCTACTGGAGGTGTTGGCCCGCCACGCCGGGCGAGTCATCACCAACGATGTGCTGCTCAGCCGGGTGTGGGGCCGCGATGCCAGCGATGAGGTGGATTACCTCAAAGCCTTCATCTACCGCCTGCGCCGCAAAATCGAGCCTGACCCGGCCCAGCCCCGCTATCTCCACACCGAACGCGGCCTGGGCTACTGGCTAGATAATGGGGAGAATTTAGCCCCCTAAATTTAAAATCTAACCCTCCCCAAAGCCAAATTCAAGACCAAAAATTTTTTTTAACGGCGCTGTGATAGTATACTTTAGTAGAAATAAATCGTATAGGAGGCAGCGCAATGAGGCGCGAAGTAATCAAGGCGACAGGTTGGGGCATGCTGGCCACACTGGTGCTGGGTGGTCTGATTATTCTCGGCTCGCGCAATCTATCTCACTTTGATGCCGCCCTGGTGGCCTATACGTTTGCTATTTTGTTTGCCACCTTCGGCCTAACCTACCGCTACAGCATGTGGCTGCAACGCCCCCCCACAGCCATGTATTGGCGGCGCGGCTGGCAGGTCTTCTTTAAGCAGGGGTATCGCCTGCTCAACCTGCGCCACTGGTTTAAATGGATCATTGACGACATCGCCCTGAATCGTTTTATCTGGTCACGCGACTGGCGGCGCGGGCTGGCCCACGGGCTGATCATGTGGGGCTGCACCCTGGCGGTAGCCATCACGTTTCCCCTAGTTTTCGGCTGGCTGCACTTTGAGTCGCTCCCCGGCAATCTCGAATGGTATCGGGCCATCGTTTTCGGCTTTCCCGCTTTTTCCTTCCCCATCGACTCCTTTTTTGGCTTTGCCCTGTTCCACGGCCTGGTCTGGTCGGCCTTTCTGGTGATTGCCGGGGTGATGCTGGCCATGCGCCGGCGCATGCGCGATGAAGGCGCAGCGGCCCTGCAATTGTTTGCCGAAGATTTTTTACCCCTGATCTTGCTGTTTGCCGTCAGCCTGACCGGCCTGATGCTGACCGCCAGTTACACCTGGATGAAGGGTTATGCCTACGACTTCCTGGCCATCTTGCACGCCATCACCGTTATTTTTACCTTCCTGTGGCTGCCCTTTGGCAAATTTTTCCACATCTTCCAGCGCCCGGCCCAGATTGGGGTGCGTTTTTACAAGGATGTCGGCCGGCACGAAGCCGCAGCCATGTGCCGGCGCTGCGGCCAACCCTTTACTTCCCAACTGCATGTCCAGGATTTAATCCAGGTAGAACGTGACCTGGGCTACCGGTACGACCTGCCCGGCAGCGCTCTGGAACATTACCAATGGATTTGCCCACCCTGCCGCCGGGCGATGGTCGCTTTGGCGCAAAGCCGCTTGTGGCAGGAGCAGCGGGGCGGGGTGGCGCTCGACGGCTCAGGCCGTTCGACCCCTTCCTATGTTAACCCGGCGCTGCATCAGGGGCCGTTGGGCAAGGAAGACGCCCAGAATTTTCACCCCTAACGATTTACGATTGACGATTTGTGAAGTCGTAAATCCAAAATGAAAGGATGTTATGACTACCCTGCCAACCAACTCGGTTGATATTATTCACCACTTCGGCCCACACCTGGCCCATACCCGTGGGCTGCGGCTGGATACCGGGGTTGAACCCGACAAGGTGGTGCCAACCCACTGTTGCTTCTGCGGCCAGCAGTGCGGTATCCTCCTCAAGGTAAAAGATAACCAGGTCATCGGTTTTGAACCCTGGTACGATTTCCCCTTCAATCAAGGCAAACTCTGCCCCAAAGGGGTCAAACGCTACCTGCAAGGCGCTCACCCAGACCGGCTGCTACATGCCTACGAGCGCGACCCCGTCGCGCCAGGTGGCTTTAAGCCGCTGGCTTATGACCAGGCCGTTGCCCACGTGGCCGCCGAAATTGAGCGGATTCAAACCCAATACGGGTCGTCGGCCTTTGGTCTGTTGAGCGGGGCCAGCCTGACCACCGAAAAAACTTACCTCATGGGCAAATTTGCCCGCATGTGTCTCAAAACGCCTTACATTGACTACAACGGCCGGCTGTGCATGGTCAGCGCGGCCGCCGGCAACAAAAAAGCCTTTGGCATTGACCGGGCCGCCAACCCCTGGAGCGACATCCTCCAGGCCGAGGTGGTCTGGATCAGCGGGGCCAACGTGGCCGAGTGCGCCCCCATCACCACCGATTACGTCTGGCAGGCCCGCGAAAACGGGGCCAAAATCATCGTGGTAGACCCGCGCATCACCCCCGTTGCCCGCACCTGTGATTTGTTTTTGCCGGTCAAGCCGGGCCGCGACGTGGCCCTGTTCAACGGCATCCTGCACCTGATGATTGAGCACGACTGGCTTGACCACGCCTTCATCGAGCAGCACACGCTTGGCTTTGAAGCGGTAGCCGAGCATGTTAAGGAGTGGACGCCGCAGCGCACCGCCGAAGTGACCGGCATCAGCGAAAAAGCCATCCGCCAGGCTGCCGAATGGTGGGGCGCAGCCAAAACCAGTTTTCTCATGCACGCCCGCGGCATCGAACACCACAGCCACGGCGTCCAAAACGTGCTGGGAGCCATCAACATCGTGCTGGCTTCGGGGCGGATTGGCCGCCCGGGCTGCGGCTACGCTACCATCACCGGCCAGGGCAACGGCCAGGGTGGGCGCGAGCACGGCCAAAAGGCCGACCAACTGCCGGGAGGCCGAGACCTGGGCAACCCGGAGCACCGGGCTTATGTGGCCGGCGTGTGGGGCATAGACCCGGCTGAGCTGCCCCAACCTGGCGTGGACGCTTACGAACTCTTCCGCAAGATTGACGCCGGCGAGATCAAAGGCTTGTTGAGCCTGTGCTTTAACCCGCTGGTGTCGCTGCCCGATAACGCCTTTGTGCGGCAGGCTCTGGAAAAGTTGGAATTTTACGTCGCCGTTGACTTTTTCCTCAGCGAAACCGCCCGCTACGCCAATATTGTTCTGCCCGGCTCATTACACGAAGAGGACGAGGGCATCGTCACCACCGCCGAGGGGCGAGTCATCAAAATCAACAAGGCCGTTGAGTGTCCCGGCGAAGCCCGCGAAGATTGGCGCATCATCCAGGATATTGCCAGGGCGCTGGGCCGGGAGCGAGGCTTCATCTTCAACAGTCCGGCTGAGATTCTGGACGAACTGCGGCTGGCCTCTAAAGGCGGGGTGGCCGACTACTACGGCATCACCTATGATAAATTAGAGCGAGAAAACGGCATCTTTTGGCCCTGCCCCAGCGACAAGCACCCCGGCACGCCGCGCCTGTTTGAACCTGACTCCTGGAATCCGGTGGCCCAGGGCAAAGGGCCGTTCTATTTTCCCGATGGCAAAGCCCGCTTCAACGTGGCCGTCTACACCCCGCCAACCGAGGAGGTGGATGCGGAGTACCCCATCATCCTGACCACCGGCCGGGTGGTCAGCCATTTCTTATCTGGGGCGCAAACCCGGCGCATCGGCCCGTTGGTTGACCAGTACCCGGAGCCGCGCCTGGAGATTCACCCGCTGCTGGCCGAGAAGTTGGGCCTGGTCGAGGGCGACTGGGCCGTCATCGAATCGCGCCGGGGCCGCTGCACCCTGCGGGCGCAGGTGGTCAAAACTATTCGCCCCGACACGGTTTTTATCCCCTATCACTGGGCCGGCCCGCGCAGCGCCAACCAACTGACCATCGCCGCCCAGGACCCCATTTCAAAGATTCCGGAGTACAAAGTCTGCGCCGTGCGGGTAAAAAAGGCGGAAGGCTCGCCGGATTACGTGGGAGAATTGGAGCCGTACCAGTAATGGACAAGACGCCCTCACCGCCGCTGCAAGCAGAAGAAAAGGTTTTGCAATTGGCCGAAGCGATTCGGGCGGCTTGCATCCAGGCGGCCCTGGCCGGCTACGAAGACGCCAGCCTGAGCGGTTTGTGCCACGAAGGAGCCTGGGAGCGGGCCATTGACGCCATGTGGGAGCTGAAGTTGGAAGCTGTAATTCAAGAAGTAGGAAATAAAGGGAGTGGGAAGTAAGGAGATTATTCCTCTAGTACTTATTCCTTGCTACTGACTCCCTCGACAGGGGGATTATGCCAGCATCACAACCGATGGAATTTTTTGTTGATCCTGGCCGCTGTATTGGCTGCCAGGCCTGCGTGCAAGCCTGCACCGAGTGCGACACCCACAAAGGCCACTCGATGATCCAGCTTGACTACATTGACCGGGCCAGTTCTCCGCAAACTGTGCCGGTCATCTGCATGCACTGCGACTCACCCACCTGCGCCGAGGTGTGCCCGGCCGACGCCATCAAGCGGACGGCCGACGGCGTGGTGCAGACCGCCCGCAAACCCCGCTGTATTGCCTGCAACAACTGCGTGCTGGCCTGCCCCTTTGGCGTGCCCAAGATGAACACCCAGATGAACCTGATGATGAAGTGCGACATGTGTTACGACCGCACTTCAGTAGGCTTAAAACCGATGTGCGCTTCCGTTTGCCCCAGCCAGGCCCTCTTTTTTGGCACGCGCGAGGAGGTGGGGCGGCTGCGGCCCAACTCTCGGCAGGTCAACAGTTTTAAGTTTGGCCGGCAAACCATCACCACGCGGGTCAATATGCTTATCCCTAAATTTACCCCGGCTCAACAGGTAGATGTGACCGCCGCCATGCAGCAGCCTACCATCGGCCAGGATATGCTGGATGATTTGCTTATGAGCACTATGATATTTCAAGAGCCATGAAACAGTGGTCAGTAGCCATTAATCTCTGACTACTGACTACTGATAACCATCCACAGAGGAATTAGCCGATGAACGGACAAGATACCGAACAATTGACCATCCCGCCCGACGGCCGGCCGGAAGCCGAGCAGCCCCGCTGGCGGCTCGATTTCCCCATTGATTGGCCCCAAGATGAATACATTACCCGGCGCGATTTTACCAAATTTATGGGGCTGGTCAGCCTGGCCTTTGTAGTGGGGCAGTTTTGGATTCTGACCCAAAACTTTCTGCGCCGCAGCCGGGGCGAGCTGCCGCTGCAAGAGATTGCCCGGCTAGACGAGCTGGCGGTCGGTGAGGTGCGCATCTTCAACTACCCGGAGGCTCACAATCCCCGCCTCCTGGTGCGCCTGGATGAACAAACCTTTGTGGCCTATGACCAGTTATGCACCCATTTGAGCTGCCCCGTCATTCCCCAGGTTGAAACCGGCCACCTGCACTGTCCCTGCCACGAGGGCCTGTTTGACCTGGCTACCGGCCAGCCCCTGGCCGGCCCTCCCCCTCGGCCCCTGCCGCGCGTCAAGCTAGAAGTCAGGGGCGATAAAATTTACGCCGCCGGCGTAGAGGAGGCCCTGGCATGAACCGGCGCTCTCGTTTTGCCCGCAAACAGCGCATTACCATTGTTTTGGGCATCTTAAGCCTCATCCTGGTTATCGTCATCCTGCAATTGTGGCTGCTCACCGCCACCATGAACGCTTACCTGGGCGGCGACCACACCATTTTATGGCCGGCGGCGCTGGCCAGCCTGGTCTGCCTGGCTTTGAACGGCGGCCTGCTGTGGTATCTCTTTGGCCTGGAGAAATGAGATTGCGGAGTAGCTTTTGAAGAACTATTTCACTCAAGCCGCTGCCAACCTGTTTCCCGGCTATTTTGCCCTGGTCATGGCCACCGGCATTATCTCGGTAGCCGCCTACCTGCTGGAGATGCCCCTCATTGCCTGGGCGCTGCTGGGCATCAACCTGCTTGCTTATGGCGTGTTGTGGCTGCTGACCCTCATTCGCCTGTTTGGCTTTCTGCCGCGTCTCATAGCCGATTTGACCAGTCACACCCGCGGGCCGGGTTTTTTTACGCTGATTGCCGGCACGTGCGTGTTGGGTACTCAATTTGTGGTGGTGGTCGGCAACTACGCCGTTGCCGCCGGGTTGTGGCTGCTGGGGTTGGGCTTGTGGCTGCTGGTCATGTACATCTTTTTTACCGCCGTAACCATCCGTGAAAATAAACCCTCACTGCAAGAGGGCATCAACGGGGCCTGGTTGATTGCCACCGTTGCTACCCAATCCGTTTCGGTGCTGGGCACGCTGCTTTCGGCTCAATACCCGGCCTGGCAGGAACTTTT
>CAZDMM010000209.1:2556-3381 GCA_964505845.1 uncultured Caldilineaceae bacterium | reverse complement strand
CATGCTCTACCTGAGCATCATTACCCTGATTTTCTATCGCTTTACCTTTATTGAGCTGACCACAGCAGCCCTCACCCCGCCATATTGGATCAACATGGGGGCCGTCGCCATCACCACCCTGGCGGGCGCCCGGCTCATTCTAGCCGCCCCTCACTGGGCCTTCCTCACCGAATTGACCCCCTTTCTCAAGGGTTTCACCCTGTTTTTTTGGGTTACCGGCACCTGGTGGATGCCCTGGCTCTTCATCTTGGGGGCCTGGCGGCACCTGTACAAGCGCTTTCCCCTGGTGTATGATCCCCAGTATTGGGGCATGGTCTTCCCCCTGGGCATGTATACCACCTGCACCTTTCAATTGGCCAAAGCCACTGGGTTATCGTTTTTGCTCCCCATCCCCCATTATTTCATTTTTGTGGCCCTGGCTGCCTGGCTGGTCACATTTATTGGGTTGATCCGGCATTTAATAAAGACGCTAAAAAACCAAGTTATTTAGCAAGAGTCTCGACTGCCGGCTGGCCGCGAGCCATGACCTCTTCATTGCCCTTGATGGCCGTACTGAAGGTGTAGACGCAGTTCTGGGCCAGGGTAATTTCATCCGGGCCTGGCCTGAGCCAGGTTATTTTTTAGCATGGAGCGGTTCAAGTTTCTGATAAGTTCCCACTTCGCCCGAAGTCAGGGTAAAAGTCATCGTCACGCCGGAATCGTCCCGCACAAACTTGAGGGGAGTCGCGATGCCAAAGCCGTTGTTGATGATAAACTCGCCTTCTTTTTTGTCTTGCAAAAGCCGCCACTCGTAGGGGCCGCGCACGGCCCAGAGAGTGTTGCCGG
>CAZDMM010000209.1:0-2546 GCA_964505845.1 uncultured Caldilineaceae bacterium | reverse complement strand
GCAGCTCGACCCGCCAAGCCCCCTCGTACTCGCCCACATACGAGGCAACCTGGGCCGGGTCAACCAGGGGCTTGAGCGGCGCGCGCAGCCTGGCAATGGCTTCCAGAAAGGCGTCCCAATTCTTATCAAACTGGAGTTCACGTTCAAATTCCAGCCCATAAAGCTGCTCTAACAGGTGATAGCGCAGGCTGTAGCTGAAGCCGGTCGAGATGAGGCGGTTGGCCAAGATGACCAGGCCAATGTTAGCTTCAGGGATGAAGCCGATGAGGGCTTTGGAGCCGAGCACGTCCCCATCGTGCCAAATCATTTGAATGCCCTTGTACCGCTCGATGAACCAGCCCATGCCGTAGCTCAGGGTGCGGGTGACGCGGGCCTGCGGCTGCCAGGTTTCGGCCAGGTTTTTGGCCGAGACCACCCGCACGCCATCCGGGGCGACCCCCTGCCCCAGTTGAGTCATCACAAAGCGGGCCATATCCAGCGCGCTGGCGTTGACCGCGCCGGCCGGGGTAATATCGGGGTCGGCGTGGAAATGGGTGGGCACAATTTCGGCGGAAAGGGTAAAATCGTGCGGCGTGGCGTGATTGGGATTGGCTAACACTGCCTCAATCGAGGTGGTGGCGCTGCTCATGCCGATGGGGTCAAAAACGCGGGCTTGCAGCAGGTCGGTATAAGCCTTTTGGAGGTTGCCAAATTTGCCCCCCGCCGCCAGCGCGCCAATGTACCCGCCGGTGGCGACCATCTGGTTGTTGTAGTGGTAAGCCTGGCCCAGCGGCGTCACCAGCGGCAAATCGGCCAGCGAGGCCATCGTCTCTTCGGCCGTCAGGCCGGCCCCGCTCCACACCAAATCCTTGCGCGCCGCCCCGCTGGTCATATTCAATAGGTGGCGGAAGCGAATCTGGCTCGTAACCGCCGGGTCAGACAGCTTGAAATCGGGCCAGATTTGCGCCACCGGCTCATCCCAATCCAGCTTGCCCTCATCCACCAAGCGAGCCAGCAGCATGGAAGTCATGGCCTTGGTGGTCGAGCCGACGGCAAAAACGGTTTCCGGGGTGATTGGCTCCGGCTTGCCCAGTTCCCGCACGCCGTAGCCTTTGGCAAAGACAACCTGGTTGCCCTGCACCACCACCACCGCCGCGCCGGGAATCTGGAAGCGTTGGCGCGTCTCTTCGATGAAGGTATCAAACTGGGCCAGCATCTCGGCGGTGAGGGGTTGCAGTTGCGGCAGGGTGAGGGGTTCGCCGGCCAGCAGGCGACCCGCTTCGGCCAGGCTGGGCAGCCAGATCAGTTGGCCTTCTTGCAGCACATCGGGGTTGTCAATCCGGTTAAAGCGGCCGTCTGCGGCGGCTTTTTCATTGGTCGCCAGTTGAATGGCCGGCCAGGCGTTGACGTTGCCCAAAAAGTCCTCCGCCAACCCACTGATGGTATCGCCGGCCTGAACCGTGTATTCCTGGCCTCCCTCCTGCGCCTGGGCCAGGCCAACGGTAAGCACAAAAAGGATGATGAGTGTGATGAGTTTCCGCAATAGAACCTCCGGTTGGAAGAGTGGAAGAATGGAGGGTTGGAAGGATGGACGATTGCAATTCCCCAACCTTCCAACCTTCCAACGCTTTATTCCACCACCCTAAACACGCCGCCATCACTGCGGCCAAAAACTTCGGGGAAGTACATCTGCTCCGCCTGGGTGGGGATGACCTTGAAGACGCCGGGCGTTGAGGCGCGCAGGGTGTAGGTGTACTCATAGGTACCTTTGGGCAGATAGGTGGCAAAGAGCACCGCTTTCTCATCCCGCAGTTGGGTATTGGAGAAGTACCACCAGCCAAAGCCCTTATTGACTACGCGGGGGTTGGTGGGCGGCTGGCCGACGATGCTGGTGGTGGCCAGGCTGCTGTCCACGGCCTCCATGCCGGCGGGGAAGGGGTCTTCCACCAGAACGTAGTGCAAATCGGCGGGAGCGATGAGGGTCAGCTTGACCTGCACAAAATCGCCTACCCTGGCTTCGGTGATCGGAGAACCCTCACCCTGGCCTTGACCTGCCTCGGAGGAGGATTGGGTGGGGGTGGGGGTCGGCTGCAGGAAGTATTGCCGCGAGACCACGATGCCGCGATCCAGGGCCTTGACTTCCGGCACGGGCTTGAAGTAGGTGAGGTAGGCGGCGTAGTACAGCCGGCCGTTACCCCCCCCTGCTTCGCGTCCTCCCCCGCTTGCGGGGGGGGTAGGGGGGGGTACGCTAGGGTCGCGTTCAATCGCCAGGCGATTGACCCTATCACTGAGTAAATCCTGCACCGCCACCTGTAGTTCGGTCGTTTTGGTGAGATTGTCCTGGTCTACCTGTCCCTGCTCCAACGGTTGGCCGTTGAGCGAAACGCTCCAGCGATAATCCGCTGCCAGTTCGCCGCTGGCCACCATCCAATCGGTCAAACCGATGATAGCCCAGGCCGTTTCCTGGGTGGTTTCCCAATGACCGCCTTTGTCACGCACGGTCATCAGCCAGCGCACCGCGTTGGGCAACAACCCCTCACCCTTCCCTCCCCCCTGAGGGGGGAGGG
>CAZDMM010000208.1:0-10528 GCA_964505845.1 uncultured Caldilineaceae bacterium | reverse complement strand
GAACGGCCGTTCTTGAGAAAAAATGATGTTGGAAGAGCTGTCTGTAAGAGAGGAAAGGAGAAGACGAATTTAGTATGTCGTCACACTCAAAATCGAATCCCCTGGTTGATTCATTCGAGTCGGTTTTAGAGAGCCGGCTGGGGGGGATTGTCATAAACTTTGTCTTGATACCCCTGCTGATTATCAGCGCCTTGCTGCTCCCCCCCATTTCCCTGGCCGACCGCTTGTTAAGCTGGGATTATTACGCTATTGGGCGCGATGGCGGCGCGGTGCAAGACCCTGACGGCACTCAGGTAACTTTTTTGCCGGAAGGAATCAAACGTTCCTTTCGGGTAAAATTAGACCAGGTGCCGCGTAGCATCTTCCTGGAAGGCTCGGCTGGGGGGAGTCTGCTCACTGCCGCCGAAAGCATCCCTCCCAACCTGGTGATGAAAAGCCCCTTCTATCGAATTCAGGTTAAAGGAACCGCCCCAGAAAAGATTGTCCTCCGGGTGCCTATCCCCAATGAATCTGAACCCTATAACACCCTTGATTTGTACGAATGGAACGGCGAAAGCTGGGATTGGCTACCTAACCGTAAACTTTTAGGGGAAGACGCCATTGAGGCTGATTTAGATTTTTTGCCTCAATCGGTGGTGGTGATGCAAACCCACGCCATCAACCCCAATGTTTCCACCGATTATGCGCCTAATAGTCCCGTGCCAGACAGCGTTAAAGATACCCTGGTAGAAATCAATCCGCAGGGTCTCTATCTGGATGCTGACGGCCAAATTACCGGAGACGTGGGACAGCTCTCCCCCGAAATTCAAAACGCTTCTTTTACGATCATCCCCTCCATTCGCAACTGGACCAACGATGGCTCCATTCGCTCTGACTTGATTGATAATTTGCTGATTGACTCGGAAGCCCGCAAGCGTCATATTGAGGCCATTGTTGACCTGGTCCAGCGCAACTCTTATCAAGGGGTTGACATTGACTATCGCGGTATCAACCCGGATTTGCAGAAAGAATATACTACCTTTTTGCAGCAGTTAGATGCCGCTCTGCCGGAAAATAAGCAGCTTTCGGTGCGGGTAGAACTGCCGCAGCAGCTTTCGGCCGAAGATTGGGCTACCGGCGCTTATGATTGGCGCGCCATTGGCCGTATTGCGGATGTGGTCAAAGTGCCCACTTCGCCCGACCCTAAAGCCTATACCAAAGGCGGCCAGATGGAAGCCATGCTGGATTGGGCCGTTGGGCAGATCAATCGCTACAAAATCCAGCTTTTGCTAACCACCCTCAGCACCGAACAGCTCAACGGGGTCATCCGTGAAATCCCCTATCAGCAGGCTTTGGAACCGCTTGGGGCAGCCGCCATTGTGGGCGGGCAAAATATTGTGGCCCCCGGTCAGCAGGTTGATTTTACCCTGGCCGGCCTGCAAGCCTCTACCGGGATTCAATTTGACGCCAACAGCGGCACCTATTGGTTTGCTTACCTGGATCGCAATAATGCCCAGCGAACCGTCTACCTGGAAAATGCGGCCAGTATTGCCCGTAAATTGCAATTTGTGGCCCAATACAATCTGCGCGGGGTAGCGGTTCAAAACCTTTTGAATGAAAATAATGACGCCCAGATTTGGGTGGTCATCCGCAAATTCCTGGATTTGGTGATTCCGCCGGTGGAGAGCCAATATACTGTCTTGTGGCGGGTGCAAAACCAGGATGGTGGGGTAATTGCCGAAGCCACCGCCGACCTGAGCAACCCCAACTACAAGTGGACTGCTCCTGAGGCCGGCGGCAATTACAATGTTGAAGCGGCCATTTCTTCCAGCGAAGATGTCAGCGCCGCTGTACCGCGCGGCAGTGTGGCAGTATTGGTGGCTACCCCTACGCCCACCCCTTCACCCACCCCACCGCCCACCCCCACCCCGGAGAACACGCCTACCCCCGAACCTACCCCGGAGCCTAAACAGCAGGCCGCGCCGGCACAGCAGCCCGCTCAACCCAAACCGGCCGCGCCGCCCCCGGCCGCTTCGGTCAGTGTGCCTTTTGGTTATGGTATTCAGGTTGACCCACGCGGCAATACCAGCGCCAATATTGGGCATCTGAAAGCCCTGGGCTTTGGTTGGGTCAAATTCCAGATGGCCTGGAAAGATTTTGAACCTTCGCCGGGTGGTTATTCCTGGGGTTTTTGGGACGAGGTGATCGGGGCTTACGCGGCCAACGGTATCAAAGTGATGGCCAGTATCCCCAAAGCGCCGGATTGGGCGCGTCCGCCCGATGATGATAAGAGTGTGGAAGGCCCGCCCGCTGACCCTGCCAAATATGCCGAGGCAGTGGCCCGCGTGGCCGACCGCTACCGGGGCAAGGTTTATGCCATTGAGGTTTGGAATGAGCAAAATCTCTGGTACGAAGCCGGCGGCAAGGGCCGGATCAATCCGGGCGCTTATGTGCAACTGCTGCAGCTCTCCTACCAGGCTATCAAATCGGTCAACAAAGATATGATTGTTATCAGCGGGGCGCTGACCCCGGCCGGCAACGTGGGAGACCTGGCCAAGGATGATTTTGATTATCTCAATGCCATGTACGCCAGCGGCGTCAAAGGTTACTTTGATGTGTTGGGAGCGCACCCTTCCGGCTATCTTTGTCCGGCCCTGGCCGATTGGCAAACCGTGACTCCAGAGGAAGCGGGGGGCGACCCGGGACATGGCACCTTTACCAACCGCCACCATAGCTGGTGTTTCCGGGGTACGATGGAAGGCTATCGTAATATCATGGTGGCCAACGGCGACGGCGGCAAGGGGATCTCTCCCACCGAATTTGGCTGGGCTGTCTCCGGCAATCCTCAGCCAGGCTATGAGTATGCCCGTAGCAACACCCCCGAAGAACAGGCCCAATGGATTGTGCAGGCTTACCAATGGGCCAAACAACAAGGGTGGGTCGGCCCCATGTTCCTGTGGAACCTGGATTACGGTGTGACCGCCGCCGGTACCGAACTGGCTAATTTTGGTATTCTGAATACCCCGGCCTATGCCGCCCTGGCGGCAATGCCCAAGTAAAGCGAGCCTGGCGTAAAGTTAATCTGGCCTGGGGTTACTCATGACCCCAGGCTTTTGTCTGATTGCAAGGATAAGTATGCGTCAATCAAGGAATGTACAAGCTCAACCCAAAGGTCCTAATTGGAAGCTGTTGATCCCCATTTTTGGCGGCGGCGCCCTGGCGATGGTTGTTTTTTGTGCGGCCGCTTTTGCCGCCTATGCGATTTTCTTTTATCAACCCAGCGCCCCTAAAAAAAGCACCCCGACCCCTACCTATGAAGTAGTGCGTTTCACTCAAGAAGATACCGCCCAAACCCCACCGGCGGCCCCTGCTCCGGCCACCCCTATACCACCTACGCCGGCCCCCGTGGCCCAACAGCCGCCCACGCCCACCCTTCCCCCACCCACTACCGCTCCGATCACGCCTACCGCAGCAGCGGCTGCCCCCACCCAAGAGCCTACCAGCCCGCCGCCGACTGAACCGGCGCCCGCGCCGGCGGCGGCGGCAGTTAACGCGCCCTTAAATACCGCACCCGTGACGATGACCTCGCCGGATTACAGCATGCAAGTTTTCCTCTTTTGGAAAGACGAGGTGGCCGACCGGGATTTGAAACTGGTGCAAGACGCCGGCTTTCGCTGGGTTAAGCAGGAGTTTGCCTGGCGCGAGATTGAAGGTGCGGGCAAAGGCGTTTTTGACTGGAGCCGCACCGACCGGGTGATGGACCAAATTGATGCTCACGGCCTCAAAGTGATCGCTCGTTTGGGGGTGCAGCCGCAGTGGGCCGGCGGCGGCTACCCGGAAGTGGGGCCGCCCAATAATTTGCAAGATTTTGCCGATTTTGCTGCGGCCGTCGCCACTCGCTATAAAGGCCGGGTTGACGCCTACCAAATCTGGAATGAACCCAACCTGGCCCGCGAGTGGGGTAATCGTCCACCCAACCCGGCCGAGTACACCCAGATGCTCAAAATTGCCTACCAGGCCATCAAGGCGGTTGACCCCTACCCTATCATCATTAGCGCCGGCCTGGCCCCCACCACCCGCAATGATGATGTGGCCCGGCCCGACACCTACTACATTCAAGGCATGTACGATGCCGGGGCCAAACCTTACTTTGATGCCCTGGGTGCGCACGGAGCCGGTTTTGCCTCGCCCCCGGAAACTGACCCGGCCGAGGTGGCTCGCACCCCCGGCCTGGCCAATCCCGGCGACTTCAAACCGGAAAACAACGTCCCCGAAGAACTGCGCCGCGTTTACTGCTTTCGGCATGTGGAAGATGTGCGGGCGATCATGGTCAACAATGGAGATGCCGACAAGAAGGTGGTGCTGTTGGAGTTTGGCTGGACCATTGACCCACGCCCCGACTCGCCTTATAAGTGGCATGCCGTTAGCCAGGAGCAGCAGGCCCAATATTTTGTGCGGGCTTACCAATATGCCAAGGCTAACTGGCAGCCCTGGATTGGTGTCATGAGCCTGATCTATGTAGCCAACCCAACCTGGACGCTGCAAGATGAGCAAACCTATTGGAGCATTGTCTACCCTACCTATCCTCAGCTCACCGTAGCGCCGGCCTATTACGCCCTCAAAGATATGCCCAAATAGTGGATAGGTAAACGTGTTAACATGTCATTTCGACCCGCGAAGCGGGGAGAAATCCCTAAGTTCAGAAACCCGTTTTCTCAAAGAAAACGGGTTTCTTGGTTGGCTCAAACTGGCAGGTTCTTTTTGCCAAAGTGTATTAGTTCAGCCCAGAATTCTATGCGCTATCTTTGGTCTGTCGCCCACCGCCCTCTGGTTGTTACCTGGCTGTTGGCCCTGCCGGCCCTTTCGCCCCTATTCCAGCCCAGCCTCACCCGCAGCGCCGATGGTTTACTGCATCTCTATCGCCTGATTGCCCTGCATCACCTGATTAGCCAGGGTGTTCTCTTTCCGCGTTGGTGGCCCGATCTGGCCTACGGCTATGGCATGCCCCTGTTTGTCTATTATGCTCCTCTGTCTTACTACCTCACGGAACTACCCCACCTGCTAGGACTTAACCCCATCCTGGCTTTTAACGTTTCTGCTGCTCTGGCTTTGTTGACGGCGGCCAGCGGCGTGTATTTGCTGGGGCGCGATTGGTTTGGCTCCCAAGCCGGGGTGTTGGCCGCAGTTGCTTACGTGTATGCCCCCTACCAGCTTTTCAATCTCTTTTCGCGGGGCAGCTTGCCCGTGGCCTGGGCCGGGGCGCTCTTCCCCTTGACCTTCTGGGCCTTTGGCCGCCTGATCCAAACCGGCCAGACCCGCTATTTGCCGCTCGCTGCCTTAAGCCTCGGCGCGGCCCTGCTGATGCATAACATCTCAAACCTGCTCTTTTTCCCCTTGCTCTGTTTTTATGTGGTGATAACCTTCCTCTTCAAGAGCACATCAGCGCATCAGCGCGTCAGCGAGTTGTTCAGCCCTGCTACCGCCGACAGTTCACATACTACGCACCACGCTCTACGTATTTTGCCTCCCATCTCCCGCCTCACCTCTCACGTCTCATTGGCCCTGCTGCTCGGTCTGGCCCTCTCTGCCTTCTTTTGGCTGCCTGCAACCCTGGAACGAGATTTTGCCCAGCTTCAGCGCGTCATCACCCCACCCGACTTTGATTACCATTCTAATTTTGTCAGCCTGTGCCAGCTTTTTGCACTGCCACCAGCGGCCAACACCGGCCTCCTCAACCCCAGCGACCCCCTTACCCTGGGGCCGGCTCAAGTTTTCTTGGGTTTTATGGCTCTCCTGATAACAATTTGGCGTCTTGGGAAGCTGACCGGCGCTGAGGTATCCCCCTGCTCCTCAGCCCCCCTGCTTTTTGCCATTCTCGCTTTAGGTATCGCCATCTTCATGATGCTGCCTCTTTCTGTCGGCCTGTGGGAACGGCTTCCCCTGATTGCTTTTGTGCAGCAGCCGCACCGCCTGTTGAGTCTGGCAGCCTTTTTGCTGGCGATTTTGGCCGGGGCTGCCGCAGCCGGTCTGCCGGAAGGCTGGCGCACCGGCTTGACGCTCACCGGGATTGTCGCCATCTTCATCACGTCCGCGCCGCTGCTCTATCCCCGCTACTATAGCCCGCTGCCGGCCGCTCCCACCCTGCCGGGGATGCTGGATTACGAGCGAACCACCGGCGCAATTGGCGCCACCTCTTTTGGCGAATACCTGCCGGTGTGGGTGCGCCAAATCCCCCGTGAATCTCCCCTGGAAGCATTCTATCGGGCCGAAAAACCGATCGAGCGGCTAGACCAGGCTTATTTACCGGCCCAGGCGGTGGTGGAAGCGGCCAATTACGGCCTCAATCAAGCCGACCTGGTGCTTGACTCCCCCCAGCCGTTTCAAGCTGTCTTTCACACCTTTTACTTTCCCGGCTGGCGGGCCAGTGTGGACGGCCAACCCGCGCCCATTGCCCCGGTGACGGAACGGGGCTTGATCGGCGTCAGTCTGCCCGCCGGACGCCACCACCTACATCTTTACTTTGGCGAAACCCCCATTCGGGCAGTTGCCAATGCTATCTCGCTGTTGGCCTTTCTTATCACCCTGGCTGTAACCGTTAAAACGTTGCACATTCAACATTCAACGTTTAATCTCCAATCCCAAAGGGATGCTCTGCAATCTCCAATCTCCAATCTCCAACCTGTCACAATTATCGGCCTCCTGGTTTTAGCTTTGACGCTCATTCTGACCAAAACGCTCTACCTGGATCACTTTGATAATCCCCTTAAGCGAGTCTTTACCGGTCAGGTGGCTGAGGCCGGCGTGTCGCGCCAGGTTAACTTTGGGGATCAGGTCAACTTATTGGGCTACAACCTGCCCGCCTCCAGCCTCAGCGCCGCTGAAACCTTTAGCCTGACTCTCTTTTGGCAGGCCCGCCACCCCCTGACAACAAATTACAGCGCCCTGGCGCAGTTGGTGGATGATCAGCAGCATCTTTATGCCGGACAGGATAACCTTCACCCCGGCAGCCTGCCCTCCAGCCGCTGGGAGCCGTGGGGTTTTGTGCAGGATGCCCACCCACTGCATGTGCCGCCGGGAACTCCGCCAGGCGATTACTTCCTGGTCGCCGGTCTGTACGATCCGATGACTTGGACCAGGCTGCCTGTTTTGGCCGGCGGGGATGCCGGCTGGAGCGACGTGATCGCCATCCCGGTCAGGCTGACTCGCCCGGAAAGCAACCCAACCCCGGCAGAACTGGGGATTACCTGGCCAACTCAGACCTTTGAGGTTTCAAAAACCTCAAAACTCTCAACAATTCGCTTGCTTGGGGCAACGCCGGAGCGGGAGACCATTCAACGTAACGATTTTATGCGATTGGCGTTGTTTTGGGAGGCGGTTGAGCAGCCGGACCGCGATTATCAAATCAGCCTGCGCCTGTTGGCGGCTGATGGCGTTACGGCTCTGACGGAAACGTCACAGCCTTCTTTTGGCCGGTATCCCACTTCTCGCTGGGCAGCAGATGAGCGGGTGCGTGATAATCACGCCCTGTGGATTCCGCCGGATTTGGCAGCCGGGGTGTACCGGGTGCAGATAAGATTATTGGATGAAGGGGGTCAAGTGTTGACGGAATGGATAGAACTGGGGCAGTTGGCGGCGCAGTAGTTTGAGGGCAAAGATGCGGCGGCAGCGTACAAGGATAGAGCCGGCCGGCTCTGAGGCAGTTTGATGGGGGTCTATCTTTCTTTAATGACAGGCGATGGTGCGGATGGAGGTAAAGGATACCGGCACGTGCAACACTTTGTTGGCCCGCACCGACAGCGCATGAGCCAAAGCAGCCGCCTCGACCACATCATCGGTGGAAAAAATATAGAAAAGATTGGGGTTTTGGGAGTCTTGCATGATCTTTATCTGGGCCAGACGCCGGCCCAGGCCGGCGGCCAGGTCTAAATTCAAGAGGTTGCAGATGCTTTCAGCCATATGAGTCTCCTTAAAAAGGCTTTTTATCGGCAGGTAAGCCAACGGGGTGTGTTTCAAGTGGGTAGAAGCGGCATCCTAAGTCGCTTTTACTCTCAATTCTGAGTCATAGCTTAATCAATCTGGGCTGATTTTTCAGTAAAATTAAGGTGAAAAAAGAATTAACATTGCGTAAAATATTCAAGATATCAAGTTTGGTTTAATTTTTCTACCACCCCCGACCCCGCCCGCAGCATCACCTCGTCTCCGGTTTGGATGGCCCGCGTTACCCCGCGCACATTGGTGACAGCCGGCAGGCCAATCTCCCGTAAAATAATGGAACCATGCGACAAATCGCCGCCGATTTCAACCACTACTCCGGCCACCCGGCTAAAGGTGGGAATCCAGCCGGCGTCTACGGCGCGGGCCACCAAAATGGTCGTTTCGGGGCGGAAGCCGGGCGGCAAGGCGGCGCTCGGTTCGGCCAGCACCCAGGTCCGGCCGCGCACCTCACCGCCCGTCAGGCTGACGCCGGTCAAACGGCGCCGGCTGCTTATCTCGGCAGCCCCTTCCCGATATGGTTCTAAATCGTCAAAGCGACGGAAAAAATCCGGCAGATGGTAACCTGCCAACCGCTCAATCTCTTGTTGGCGGGCGATGAAAAACTCTTTATCAGGCGTCCAGCCCTGATCCAGGCGGCGCACTTCCTCGATGTCCAACTGCCACAGGGAGTCGGTGTGGGGCAAGATACCGCTGATAACCTCTGTTTTGGCCAGCAGGATAAGTTGGCGGCGCACCCGGTCAAAACCAAGCATGGCATGATAGCGGATTTGCTCGCGGGCCTGCATGGTGCGGCCGGCCTGCCACCACAGGGGCAAGGTTAGCCAGCCCAGCCAGGTGCGCGGCGGCAGCGGGGCGCGCGGGGGCGTAGGGTGGGCCAGGCTGGCCAATATGTCTTGCGGGGCTTCGTGCAGCCGGGGGCGGGCAATGTCACTTTCATACACGCCCCGATGACCGTGCCTGTCTAAATAGACCTGCCAGAGCCGTTGAAAGGTAGCCTCAGCCGGAACTTTGCCCTGAGCCAGCGCGGCCTGAACTTCTGGCCGGCGGGCAGCCAACTGCCGCAGCGGTTCCAGGTCGGTGAACATAGCGGTGGCGATGGTGCGCTGGCGGGCGTTATGTTCCTCCAACACCCCCAGGCGACGTAAGAATGACAGCGGCCCGCTCATGGCAGAGGTCAACGAAAACATCTCGGTGACCAGGGTGGTGTAGAGCCAGCGCAGGGTTTCGACGCCGTCGCTAAAGGTAGCGGGCGGCTGCCGGGTGCAGGCCAGCATGGCTCGCGTGGCGCGCCGGGCCGAGGCAACCGCACCGAGTTGGGCCAGCCCCAGCCGCAGCAGCGCCGGGATTTTGCTGACCAGCCGGCCCGGGTTGGCGCTGTAGACCTGGCCCGTTTCCCCGCCGATGTTGTCGGTGACCAGACGGGTGGGCAGGCCAAAAATCCGCATCATCTCGCTGAGGAGCGAGAGGTTGATATAAGGCCGGCCATAAAAAACCTCAATAAAGGGGCGGCGGGCCGGCAGCTCGGGGTCAAAGCGGCGATAGTAGGCAAAGAGGTTGTCGGCGCAGGAGCCAATCAGGCTGCTCATGAAACGAGAAGGCAGCTCCGGCAAAATTTCTTTGTGATTAGCGATGGTGAAGGCTTCGTTGCGGCGGCTGGGCCGGGTAACGGGGCGGATTTGCACCAGCCAGCATCGCTTGCCATCGTCGGCCCACTCGATGTCCCAATCTTTAGCCCCAAAAACGCGGCGGATATTGCGCAGGAGAATTTGTAGGCGAGTGGTAAATGGTAATTGGAGATTGGGAATTGGTTTAAACCCCAACCTCCAATCTCCAATCTCCCAATTCCGCAGCTTGGGCAATAACAACTGCTCCCCTTCCACCTCCCCAGAGACCAGCCCCTCGGCGACGCCGACGGTAAAGTTGACCAGGTCATCCTCAAATTCCCGCTCGGTGAAGGCGACGCCGGCATGCCGGGCCTGCACCATCTCCATGACCAACACATCACGCCGGAACTCACCGGGCCGCTGTAAGGCCGACTCCCACACCTGGGCCAGCGCGGCAGCCAGGTGGGCCGGGCCGGTGGGGTCAACAAAGAGGCGAGAGGTAAAATAGCCGGCCAGGCTTTCACCTTCGCGGTCTTCGGCGGCAAAAGCCGAGCGGATGGCGAGCGAGGATTGGGGATTGGCGATTGGCAATTGAAGATTGAGTTTTAGGTCGGTGAGCAAGCGGGCGGGGTTGGGGAGAGTCAGGGTTTGGCCTGCAACCACCACCAGCCCGGCCTGCAGGGCGCGCCGCCAGGCGGAGTCGAGCAGGATGAAGCCGGGCGGAACCGGCAGCCCGGCCTGGGCGGCCCGGTCGAGCAGCGCCCCCTTATTCCCCACCCCCAGGCGGGCGGCCTGGCCGCAGCCGAGTGGGAGAATGTAATTATCTTCTGAGTGGGCCATCGCCATTATTCGCTATTCAAATTGTACCAGTTCTTGGGCCAGCTTGACAATCTCCCCGGCATACTCCTGGGGCTGCTCGATCATGGGGAAATGATCCCAGCCGGGCATGA
>CAZDMM010000207.1:0-10566 GCA_964505845.1 uncultured Caldilineaceae bacterium | reverse complement strand
TTGAATGTTAACATTTTATTCTTCCATCCCGCATTGGCGGGAATTAGGTTATAAGCTAATCCTGGCGCCCCTGACTGCGGGGTTGCTGGCGGCCTGCAGCCAGCCCACCCCCCCGCCTACGCCTACCCCTGTCCCCCTGGCCCCGGAGTTAATCTTTTACAATTGGTCCGACTACATGCCCCAAGCCGTGCTCGACGCTTTCACCCAAGAGTACGGGGTCAATCTTAAATATGAAACCTATGACTCCCAGGAAGAGGCCATAGCCAATATCAAAGCCGGCAAAGATTTTGATGTAGCCGTAATTGAGCATGATTTTCTGCCCTCATTGGAAGCAGAGAACTTGTTGGCCGAGATTGACTATCGCCACGTGATTAATTTTAAGAATATCTCGGCCAACTTTCGTGATTTAGTCACCGATGGGGGCAACCGGCACTCGGCGCCTTACAATTTTGGCACCACGGGCCTGGTGGTGCGCACCGACCTGACCGGGAAGCCGGTGACGCGTTGGGCCGACCTGTGGGACCCCACCTACGCCGTCCGGGTTGCCTTGCGGCAGGATCAATCTACCGAGATGATTAGCTTAACGGCTATGTCTCTAGGTTATGCGCTTAATACCGAAGACCCCACCGAACTGGAAGCAGTGCGCCAGCGCCTGCTGGCCCTCAAACCGGCCATCTTTTTTGTGGATGTTGATAGCGCCGCTGCCCTGCCCTACCTGCTCAACGGCAAAGCCATCATCATGGTCGGCTGGCCCGGCGATGTGGTGGAAGGGCGCAGCCAGAATCCGGCCATTCAATATATCTTACCGGAGGATTGCCCGGCCATTTGGTTTGATACCTTTGTCATCTCAGCCCACAGCCCCCATCGCTATACCGCCGAGCTATTTATCAATTTTTTGCTCCGGCCGGAGGTTAGCGCCCAGATTGTCAACGAGTTAGGCTATGCCAGCGCCAATGAGGCTGCCCGTCCGTTCATCAAAGCGGAATTGTTAAACGATACGGCCGTCTTTCCACCCCAACACCTTCTTAAGAAAGCACAGTTTTGGCTCCCACTCAGTCCGGCGGGAGAAAAGTTGTACGCCGATATTTGGGCCAGTTTTACAGCCCCAAACCAATAAGGTTAAAAGGACAGCAGCTCAATGTTCTGGCACACCACTCTAAAATTATCGTTTGTGGTCTTAATGTTAAATTGGGCGGCAGCCTGCGGCAGCCCAACCCCCACGCCTACTCCCACCTCGCCTCCCTTAGCCCAAGAGCTAACTTTTTATGATTGGGAAGGCGATATGCCTCAATCTGTGCTGGATGCCTTTAGCCAGGAATATGGCGTCAGGGTAAAGTATGCCACTTACGAATCCCAGGAAGAAGCGATTGAAAATATACAGGCCGGGCAGGTGTATGATGTGGCCGCGATAGAAAGCCGCTTCATACCCCTTTTAGTGCAAGCTAACCTGGTGGCCAAGCTTGATTACCGGCAAATACCCAACTTTAAAAATATCTCGGCCAACTTTCGTGATCTCATCTATGACCCTCTCAACAAGCACAGTATTCCCTTTAATTGGGGCACCACCGGCCTGGTTATCCGCAGCGACCTGGTTACCAAGCCGGTTACGCGCTGGGCCGATTTGTGGGATAAGCAGTATGCCCACAAGGTAGCCATCTGGCAGGGACAGCCCCGTGAAGTGATCGCCCTCACCCTAAAATCTTTGGGATACTCGGCCAACTCTGAACAGCCCCAGCAATTGGAGGCAGCCCTGGCCCGGCTGCTCAAGCTGAAGCCTGATCTTTTGTTCATTGAGGATTTTGACCCGGTCACCGCTGCCCCCATGCTGGCCGACGGCACGGCTGTGATAGCCATGGGCTACGCCGGCGATGTGCTGCAAGCGCGAGAGCAAACCAAGACGATTGCCTATGTGTTGCCCAAAGAAGGGGCCTTATTATGGGGTGATAATTTTGTGATTCCGGCCAACAGCCCTCATCAATACACGGCTGAGATTTTTCTAAATTTTCTACTCCGGCCGGAGATTAACGCCCAAATTGCTAACGAAAATTCTTATGCCACTCCCAACGAGGCCGCCCGGCCCTTTATCAAGCCGGAGATCCTTAATGATCCGGTCATCTTTCCGCCCGACCGTGACATTCAAAATGCGGAGCTGATTTTGCCCTTGAGCCAGGCCGGGCAAAATTTATATGATGATGTCTGGGGCCGCTTTATGGCGGCAAAGCCGGTCCCATCTGGCCAAAAGTAATCCTTTGATGCTAACCCTGGACGAATGATAAGATAGCTAACGAGAAACCTGCTATGAGTTTTCACTCCCTATTGGCCTGGTTAAAGCGCCTCAGGTGGCTAAGGCTCAACCATGCGCAGAACCTGCGCTGGCGGCTCCTGGTTTTGGTTGGGAGCATGTTTTTGCTAACCCTGCTATTTAGCGCCGTCAGTGTGCTGGTGTTTGTTTATCGCACCGAAACCGAGGCCTGGCGCGGCCGTCAGGGTGAGGCGGCTCGCAGCACCGCTCGGGCCGTTGCTAATTTTATTGAGCGGGCTGAGGATATCCTGGCCCTGGTAGGCGCGATAGATACCCAAAATCTGGATCAGGCGCAGGCGGAATTGAGCAGCGTACTGCGCGCTAATCGGGCTTTGCTAGAAATAATCTACCTGGATACCCAGGGTAACGTTAAAGTAGGGGCCTATCAAGACCAGCCGGTGCTGGCCAACCTATTCACCATTCCCCAGTCCAAATGGTTTTTGGCAGCTCGCGCCGGCCAGCTTTATACAAGCGATGTCCAAATTTCGGCCAACGATGAACCGTATTTGATTCTGGCTGTGCCTGCCAAGAACAATCAAGAAGTGGTTGCGGCCCGGCTGCGCATGAATTTATTGTGGGAAGTGGTGGCTGACATTCGCTTTGGCAAAGAGGGCCGGGCTTTTGTGGTTAATCACGAAGGCCAGATTATTGCCCACACCAACCCCGAGGTGGTGCTGGCCCACACCAGCCTTGAAAATAATCCTCTTTTGTTGGCCCAGTTACAATCAGGCAGCCAGGAATGGTATGGTGAGTATAAAAACCTGGATAATGTTTCGGTGGTGGCTGCCACTGCTGCGGCGCCGGGGGTAGATTGGGTGGTGGTGACTGAACTGCCTCAATCAGAGGCCTTTGCCACCAGCAATACGGCTCTGCCTCTCCTGGGGGGTGGGATGCTGCTGATAGGCGCCCTGGCCCTGTGGATTACCTCTCGCCTGCTGGAGTTCCAGGTTTTTAAGCCGATGGAATGGTTACGCCTGGGCACCGAGCGGATTGGGCAGGGCGATTTGGAGCATCGCATCGGCCTGAATCGGCCCGATGAAATTGGGCAGGTGGCCGCCGCTTTTGACGATATGGCCCATCGCTTATATGAGCGGGAAGCCGAGGTAGCGGCCGGGCTGGTCGCCCTCCAGGAAAGCGAGGCCCGCTATCGCGGCATTGTGGAAGATCAAACCGAACTGATCTGCCGCTTTTTACCCGATGGAACCCTCACCTTTGTTAACCAGGCCTACTGCCGTTACTTTGGCCGGCCGCGCGAAGAATTGATGGGCCAAACCTTTATACCGCTCATTCCCCCCGAAGATCAACCCCTGGTGCTGCGAGCCTTGGCTGCTCTGAGTCAAGATAACCCGGTGGTCAGCTATGAAAACCGGGTCATCCTGCCCAACGGAACCATCCGCTGGCACGCCTGGACCAACCGCATCTTGTTTGATGAACAAAACCACTTCATTGAGCTGCAGGCGGTGGGGCGTGATGTGACCGAGCGCAAAGAGGCCCAGGAGGCCCTTGAAAAAGCCAGGGATGAATTGGAAATCAGGGTTGCCCAACGCACGACTGAACTACAAGAGGCCAACGAGCGGCTGCGCATCGAGTTAACCGAGCGCCAACGGGCAGAGGAAGCTTTGCGAGAGGCTGAATTCAAATACCGCACCCTGGTAGAGCAAACCCCGGCCATCACCTATACCGCCCTATTGGACGAGGTTGGCAGCACCCTCTATGTCAGCCCGCGCATCGAGTCGATCCTGGGGTTTTCGGTGGACGAATGGCTGGCCGACCCGGCCTTGTGGTTCAAACAAGTTCACCCGGATGATCGTGAAGGTGTAGTGACTCAAAATACCCACTCCAGGGTCAGCGGCCAACCCTTCCGCTATGAATACCGTCTTCTGGCTAAAGATGGCCGCGTCGTCTGGATTCGGGATGAAGCGGTGGTTATGAAACGTAAAGCCGCTGAGCTGCCCATTCTGCAAGGGGTTATGCTTGATATCACCGAGCGCAAAGAAGCAGAAGAACAGCTCAAGATTTCGCTTGAAGAGAAAATCCTGCTGCTGAAAGAAATTCATCATCGAGTCAAAAACAACTTGCAGGTTATTTCCAGCCTGTTGTTTCTGCAAAGTGATCGGGTTAAAGATCAACAAACTCTCGAAATTCTCAAAGACAGCCAAAACCGGGTCAAATCTATGGCCCTCATCCATGAAAAGCTCTACCGGGCTAAGGACCTGGCGAATGTGGATTTGGGAGATTATGTAAAAAATCTGGCCGGCCAGTTGTTCCGCTCATACCAGCGGCAATCACCCGCTATCCGGCTGCATGTCAATGCGGCGGGAGTCTTTTTAGGCATTGACGCCGCCGTGCCCTGCGGGCTGATCCTCAATGAACTAATCTCCAATGCCCTTAAACATGCCTTTCCCAACGATGGCCCAGGGGATATCTATGTTGAATTGCAGCAAGATCAGCACGGCCAGGTGACGCTGCAGGTACGCGATAACGGCCTGGGGTTTCCCGACCAGGTAGATTTCCAAAATACCAACTCGCTGGGGCTGCAACTGGTCAATACCCTGGTGCAGCAGTTGGACGGCGCTATAGAACTGCATCGTAACGGCGGCACAGAATTTATCATCACTTTTGCGGAAGCAACCCAAAAGTAAAAGAAGGATTACCACCTATGGCACAAGCAAAAATTTTGGTGGTTGAAGATGAAGGCATTGTTTCCTTAGAGATTCAAGCTCTCTTAAAGAACTTTGGCTATACGGTGGCCGGGGCTGCCGCGTCTGGTGAAGCCGCTATTGAACTGGCCGCCCAAACCCGCCCAGATTTGATCCTGATGGATATCAGGCTGAAAGGCAAACTCAACGGCATCATGGCCGCCGACCATATCCAGTCTAATTTTGATATTCCGGTCATCTACCTGACGGCCTATGCCGATGAAGACACCCTAAAGCAGGCCAAAATTACCGGCCCATTCGGTTATCTGCTCAAGCCCTTTGAGGAAAGAGAACTGTACGGGGCTATCGAGATGGCTTTGTACAAACATCACCTGGAAGGCCGGCTCAAAGCCAGCGAGCGCCGGCTGCGGACGGTGCTGCACAGCATCGGTGATGGAGTCATTGCCACCGATGCTCAAAACCGGATAGACTTCTTGAATCCGATGGCCGAAACCTTGCTGGGCTGGAGCAGGGATGAAGTCCTGGGTGAGCCATTAACCCAGATTCTCCGGCTAAAAATTCAAGCCGACCAACCCCTTGTTGACAAGCTCTTGACCGAAGTGCTGCAAACCGGCAAACCTTTTACCTTAACCGAGCATGATTTGCTTGGCCGAAATGGCCAAACGATCCCCATTGAAGGAACTTTTTCACCTATCCTTGATGAGCATGGGCATGCCGGCGGCGTGGTCACCACCTTTCGTGACATTACCGAACGCAAGCACCGAGAAGAGACCATCCGGCAATATAATGCCCAATTGCAGGCCCAAAACCAGGAATTAGATGCTTTTGCCCACACCGCCGCCCATGATCTCCAAAGCCCTTTAAGCAAAATTATCGGTTTTGCCGATGCTTTGCACACCTATCACGCCGTCATGCCGGCTGAACAGTTGCAGGAGTCGCTCCAAATCATTTTGCAGACCGGACAAAAGATGAGCAACATTATCAAAGAGCTGCTCCTCCTGAGCAGTGTGCGCAAAATAGCCGTCACCTCCCAACCGGTTGCTATGGCTCCTATTGTGGCCGAAGCTCAAACGCGCCTGGAAACCTTGATTGCGGACTGCCAGGCCGAAATTATTCTGCCGGCTAGCTGGCCCATAGCCCACGGCTACGGCCCCTGGATCGAAGAGATATGGGTTAACTATCTCAGCAACGCTCTGAAATATGGCGGGCAGCCGCCCCGGATTGAATTAGGGGCGGAGGTGCAAGCGGACCACATGATCCGCTTTTGGGTACACGACAACGGTCTCGGCCTCACCCCGGAGGAACAGGCCAAATTATTTACGCCTTTTACCCAACTGCGCCAGGCCAGTCTGCACGGCCACGGGCTTGGTTTATCCATTGTTCGGCGTATTATTGAAAAATTGGGCGGACAGGTTGGGGTTGAGAGCAATGGCATCCCTGGCCAGGGCAGCACCTTTTATTTCACTTTACCGGGCGCAAACTGAAGGCGTGATGTGTTGGCCCTCACCTCCGTGCGAAGCCCCCCTTGCGAGCAACCCCCGCCCACAGGGCATGTTCAAAATCTCACCTTCCCGGAAGCTAAACCCTGTTTGAGGCCAAGAATTGGCCCAAAACCCCGCCAATTTTGAGACAAAGCGTACTTGGAGCTTTCGGGAAGGTTTGCCGAATAGCTTTGAACATGCCGTGCTTCCTACCATTTGACTATTGCCTTAACATCCCTAAATATGGTATCGTTGAGATACATTTGTACTGCTCTTTTAAAATTGTTTTATACCGGCCCGGTTAGCATATGGATGACGCTGTACACGAATCTGCCCACCACACTTTTGATCGTATTCTGCTCAGTTTATTTTCGGTCAGCCTGATCGGCGGTCTGATAGCCTGGATGCAGGCGGGATTCGCCTCACCCTGGATGCTCCGGGCCGAGAAGCTGCTGTTGTTGGCGCTGGTGGTGTTGATTCTGCATTGGCTGAATCATTTTACCAGCGCCTCTTACCTCTTGATTTTGGGGCTGCTGGGTCTGGTCATCGAGTTGTTATTTCAAGCCGGCAGCCTGGCCGATTTTGCGCCCTATCTTTTGATACCGGTCATCATCACTGCCAGTTTAATTCTCAGCGGTCATGCCACCGTTGTGCTGGCGATATTTTCGGTGTTGGCCCTGGTAGTAATTACTATCCTGACCAGGCCGTTTAGCCTGACTGCCCTCAGCGGGGTGCTGCCCCCCGGCGCCCTGCTGCTGCTCACCGCTCTCCTGGCAACCTTAAATCGCCGCCAACTGCTCAAACTTAACCAGCGCTATGCCGAAAATAAAACCCTGTTACAGCAGCGCACCCTGGAAACGGTCAATTTGCAGGAACAGATGAAAAGCCTGCAAGCCAAACTGACCGAATTGGAAAAGGCCCTGACCGAGGCCAAAACAGAAGCCGGGCAGACTCGCCGCCAGGCCACTCAAAAAGACCAACAGCTTTACAATTTAATCCGAGGAACCGTTCAAGAGTCTAAATCGGCGGTGAAACGCCTGGAGGACGTGATTGGCGGTATGGCTGAAGCCTCTAACGGCTCCCGCACCCAGCTCTTTAACGAAGCCTGGCAAAAAATAGACCACCTGTCCAGCCTGGTCACCAGTTTAGAAGAAATCATTTGCCTGGAAAACGAGGAGCTTAAACTGGAATACCAGGCCACCGATATAGGCCAACTGCTGGCCGAATTGGTTGAGGCCATGCGAGGGCTGGCCAGGGAGAAGAAACTCCAACTGCGGTATACCCCCTCCGGCAGCCTGCCCTCTCTCTCTGCCGACCCGGTGCGGCTGCGCCAGGCCCTGCTGCAACTGCTGGGCAACGCCCTCAAATACACCGACCAGGGCGTGATTGAAGTTCAAACCGAAGTGACCGAGCGCGAGTTGGTTATTTTCATCTCCGATACCGGGGTGGGCATGTCGGCCGAAACGCTGACGGCTCTCTTTCAGCCTCAATCCGGGCCTGCGCTGGCTCGCCGGGGGCCTGGCCTGGGGTTAAAACTGGCTAAACGCCTGATCGAACTGCACCGGGGCCGGATTTGGGCTAACAGCATCAAAGGTGTTGGCTCAACTTTTTGTGTAGCTCTGCCGCTGCACTCGCCCCAGGAGATGCTTGAGGCAACCCATATTTCGCCGGCCCGCCCGCCCAGGCGCAGCGCCGCCGCTGCCGCTCCCGCCAAACCCGCTCCGGCGGTGGCAGCTAAAGCGCCGGTTGAGGCCGCTCGTCCCTCCCAAAAAAACACGCTGCCCCCCTCTGGCCCGGCCAGAAGAAATCATGTTGGCCCGGTTGCCCGCTTTAGCCCGCTCTATATCGGCCGCTTTGGCCTGATTTTGATGAGCTTGCTCATGGCGGTGCTGGGCACGGTGATTTGTTTGGCCCTGGTCAATGGCCCGGTTCTGCCGCCGGTAACGCCCACCGTGCTGATTCAACTGCCGGCCAGCCCAACCACAACCCTGGCCCAGGTCAGCCCTACCAGGCCGGCCGCCGTCGCGCTAGAAGCCTCCCCCACCCCTCTGCCCACCCAAACCGCTACCACTGCGCCCAGCCCAACCGCTACCGCCGCGCCCACATTTGCAGCCAACGTGCCGGCCCAGGCCGAGCGAGTTCAGCCCACGGCCACCGCTGCCCCGCTCATCTTGCCCAGCAGCACCCGGCCGGCCCTGGCAACGCGGCAGCCTACCCCAACCTCTACCTCAACGCCTACCACTGCCCCAACCTCTACCCCTCCGGCTACGCCCTTTCCGACCACTGCCCCAACCCAAACCGCCCAGCCCGTTACCGCACCCCCTCCGGCCGCCCCGGTCAATATCCCATTTGTCATAGAGCAATCCGCCCGCCTGGGGCTTACCTTGATTGAGAGCAGCGCCGGGCGTTTGCTGGCGCAAACCCAGGCCGAGTCTAACGGTTATGTGAGCTGGTGGGGAACGCAAGCGTTGGCGAGTCTGGCTGTGGCCGGGCAGCGCGACCTGTACCTGCTCCAGCCCAATCAGCCCCAACCTGTCAATTTGAGCGCCGGCCCCGGCGATGATTTGCAGCCGGCCTGGTCGCCCGATGGCAAAAGGATTGCTTTTAGCTCTGGACGCAGCGGAAACCTGGATATTTATGTAATGAATCAAAGCGGAGGGCCGGCCTTGCCTTTGACAAGCAGCCGGGGCTACGACGAGTGGCCGGCCTGGTCGCCGGATGGGCAGCGCCTTGCTGTTGTGTCTGACCGGGATGGCAATGTGGAAATCTACCTGATGAACAGCGACGGAAGCGGCCAGCAGCGTTTAACTAACCACCCCGCCGACGACTGGCCCGCGGCCTGGTCGCCGGATGGTCGCCGGTTGGTGTTTGCCTCTAACCGCGACGGCAACTGGAATCTGTATGTGATGGACTCCAGCGGGGCAAATCTGAGCCGCTTGACCAACGACCCCGGCGACGAGCGGGAGCCGGCCTGGTCGCCGGATGGCCGGGTGATTGCTTTTGCGGCTAACGGCAGCGGCAATTGGGATATTTACACCCTGGCCGCTCCCGGCAGCGTCCCCACCGAAACGTCTCGCTCCGTCTGGACGCAGCTTACCACGACTCCGCAGCAGGAGCGGTATCCGGCCTGGCTGCCGTGAGCGGGCATCGGGCGTCAAGGGCAAAATGTAACGCCTGACGCCGCTTTACAACTGCCCCGAGTCGCCCCAATTTTCCAGCACTTTCTGATAAGCCGGGTCGTCGTAGCGGCTGAGGGCAAAGGCCGGGGCGTGTGCCGGCAGAGTCCCGCCGGTGAGATGAGCGGCCAGCAGTTCCCCACAAGCGCAAGAAACCATCAAGCCAAAGCCGGAGAAAGCCCCCATGATATAAGCGCCTTCTACCGGCAGCGGCCCTACCAGGGGGCGATTTTCTGGCGTTTTGGTGTAGTAGCCGCCGTCCAGGTAAGGCTTGGGCATGTGGTTGAAGTAGGTTTTCAGGCCGGGCAGCATCTCGGCCAGGCCGCGGAAGGCAATTTCTGGATAAAGGGGGTCAATTTTCAGGGGAACGGCCGGCTCGATGGGGGTGGTATCATAAGTCCACAGGATCAGCACGACCGGGCTGTCGGCGGGGCCGTCGGGACGGGCATGCACGCCGGCCGGAAATTCAGCCAGCAGAAAGCGGGTTTCCTGGTCTTCGGCCAGCATTGCGCGTTCTTCATCCGACCAGGGTAGATAAACCGGGTCTGTCCAGATAACCAAAGGAGCCTCACGCGGCACCACCCGCAAATGGTCGTTGACTGATATTTTGATGTGCAGTTCCGAGAAGATGGGCAGCTCAACTCCCAGCAGGCGGGCCACATCGGTGATAAACGGCCCGGCGGCGTTGACAAAGTTGGGTGCGGCGATGGTCATCGGCCCACTTTTGGCGCTTAACTGCACTGCCTGCACCCGGCCTCCGGCGGTCTCTATCCCTTCCAGGCGGGCCGGGATCAGCCTGGCGCCGTGGGCCTGAGCCTGCTCCAACAAGTACATGCCCAACTGCTGGCCGCTAAACCAACCGCAGCGCCGGGCGTGAACGACGGCGATGGTGCGCTCGGTCAGGTAAGGGAAGTACTGCCGGATCAAGGCCGGGTCAAGGATAACAT
>CAZDMM010000206.1:6895-10572 GCA_964505845.1 uncultured Caldilineaceae bacterium | reverse complement strand
GGCCCCCACCAATCTACCAGGGGAGCGAGCAGGGCCGCCACCAAAACTTGCCCGGCGCTGCGTTGGGTATGCACCAGGCCAAAAATACGCCCCCGCACTTCGTCCGACACCCACTGCTGCAACATGGTGTCAACCAGGATGTAGCCCAGCACCCAGGGGATGGTATGCAGCCCGGAAAAAATGATGACAAACCAGAGCACCTGGATGTTAGCATAAGGAAAGAACATCAACCCGGTCAACAGCACCGAAGCCACGTACAGGCCAGGCAGCGTAAAACGGCGCGACCAGCGCGAAGCATTGGCCGAAGCGGTGATCGCTCCCAGCCCGGCCACCGAATACAGGATACCGTAGCCAATATCGCCGCCTTGCAGCACCTCTTTGATGTACACTACCTCAATGGTGGTTAAGGCGGCTCCGCAAAAGGCGGCTATAAAATTGGTGACCAGTAAGAGCCGCAGGGCAGCGTTACTAAAGGCATACTGCACCCCAAATTTTAAATCGGCCAGCCAGCCCGGCGTCCCCGGCTGCTGCCGGCTGCGCGGAAGCTCACCCCGGATGCGGCTGATACACAGGACGGCGATCACAAAACTGGCGGCGTCGGCCCAAAAAGCTACGGCGGCGCTGGAGGCGGCCACCAAAAAACCGGCCAGGGCCGGGCCAACAATGAGCGTTAAAAAATTAACGCTGCTCAGGGCGGCATTGGCCCCTAAAACTTTATCTTTGCCCACCAAATCGGGCACCAGCGAGCGCTCGGCCGGGTCAAAAAAACTGACCATCACTCGACTGAGCAGAGCCAGGGCATAAATTTGCCACAGTTCGGTAGCCAAAGGCAGTAAGGCAAAAACAAGGGCCGCCCCCAGGTTAGAGATAATCATCACGTGGCGGCGGCGAAAACGGTCTACCACCACCCCGGCCACCGAGCCGATCAGCAGGGCCGGGACGGCCTCCACCGCCAGCAGCCCGGCCAGGGCCGTCGCCGAGCCGGTGAGGGTAAAGACATATAAATTCAGGGCAATCAGGCCCAGCCAGTCGCCCAATTTAGAGACAAGGTTAGCCAGCCACAGCCAGCGAAAGCCGGGTGACTCAAAAATGAGGGGGAAATGGGTGCGCAGGAACGCTGGCTGCATTTATAGTACGGTTATCGTATCCCGGTGCAAATGGGGTGGCAGAGTTTGTGGTACTACCGGGGTCAAGGTTACAAAATTATTAGGGTATGACCAAACTGAGTTGGAGAGAAGATTTCGCTCATATTGGTATAGCGTGTACAGGTGCGTCGCACTTTCAACAGGCAACGCACCTTACCCCAATATGAGCGATGTATAAAATAAAGGTGCGGAGCTTTTGCCGGTACTTTACCCCTCACTCGTCATAATCATCAAGGGTTTCATCTCAAAGCTTTCATACTTGGGCCGCAGGCGGTCCGTATTGTAGAATTTGCCTACGTCCACCAGCTTTTTGGTGCTGGTCACGATGTCGAGCGGGATGTTGTCATAGCGACCGTTTTTCAGCACCACCAGCCGGCCATGCACGCCCTGGAGCAGTAAATCCAGGGCCAGGTTGCCATAGGCCATCGGCACAATCGAGTCAAGGGCGTCGGGGTCGCCGCCGCGGACCAGATAGCCCAATTTTTGGGTGATGATGTTGACCTTTTTGCCGTTGTTAAAGGCGGCCGAGCGCTCTTTGAGTTCCGCCGAAACCAGGTCGCCGATGCCGCCTAATTTGGCGTGGCCGTAGGCATCTGTAGTGGCGTTTTGGAAGACCATCTCCCCGCTCTCGTACATCGCGCCTTCGGAAATCAGCACCACTGCATATTTGCTGGGATTTTTTCGCCGGTCGGCTACCAGTAGCTCGGTTAACCTATCCAGGTTAAATTTGTATTCGGGGATCACACAGCGGTCGGCGGCCCCGGCCATGGTGGGCAGCATGGCGGTAAAACCGGCATAGCGGCCAAACACTTCTAACACCAACAGGCGCTCATGCGAGCCGGCCGAGGTGCGCAAGCTGTGGGTCATCTGGATGGTGCGGGTAACGCAGGTGCTAAAACCAATGCAGTAATCGGTTCCAGGGACATCATTGTCCATGGTTTTGGGAATGGCTATTACTTTAACTCCTTCGCGGAATAGGCGGACGCCGTAGCTGAGGGTGTCGTCGCCGCCAATGGGGATGAGGTAATCAATACCCAAAAAGTCGAGATTTTTGACAACCTCTGGCGTTAAATCATTTTTTTCGGCGTTATAAGTTTCGCGCAGATGCGGCGGCACATCGCCTTTGGACATGCTGCTGGGGCGAGTGCGAGAAGTATGCAGAAAAGTTCCGCCGGTGCGCCCGGCTTTGTTAACAATCTCTTCGGTGAGCACCTGGTACCACTCGCTGTTGTCAGCCTCTTTATCGCGGACAATGCTTGAGATGCCGAGCCAGCCCCGGCGCAGGCCAATCACCTGGTAGCCCTCACGCAAGGCTCTGATCGTAACGGCTCTGATGGCCGGGTTGAGGCCGGGTACGTCGCCGCCACCGGTAAGAATACCGATAACGCCTTTATTCTTTTTTATATTTGCCATTTTAGAACCTCCAGCAATAACTAACGATTTTGATTTGGCCCCCCTGGATGAAGTGCTTATTTTACTGTAACCTGGCGCAACTCTACAAAATTTCCTCCCCCGGTTACTGGCAGGCGCTGCCCGGTAGCCGGGTCGTACAGCCCGGCAATCACGCGGTAAAGGCCCGGCGGCATCTCGGCCGGCAGCGTCAAGGTGTAGGCATCGGTTAGAACTTCGCCGGGCAGCCAGGTGGTGGTGGGCGCGGCCCCGGCCAGGGGCTGCTGATCTACCTGGGCGACCACCTGCCCGGCCGGATTTAAAAGCTGGACAAATACGGTATAAGCGATGTCCATTTCCGCCTCGGTCCGCCAGAAGAGGGTGAGTGGGAAGTGGTTATTGTCAAGAGTAACCGTGTCGGGCGCGTCATAGCCCAACAAGGTAACTTTAGCGGGCGCGTCAAAAGTAATATTGAGCGGCTGGCTGATGGTAGGCGGCTCAAATTGGCGAGGCCGCGTCGCCAGCAGAATGTTCCCCAACGTTGTTTCGGAGAGGGGCTGGCCGGCGGCGTCAAGCAGTGATACTTTTACCTGGGCCTGACTGCCCGCCAGTCGAGGGCTGGTGCGCACATGGTAAACGGCGCGCCGCACTTGCCCCGGCTGCCAGGAGTCGAGCGGGCCGGTGGAGTCGGCCAGCAGCATCTCGGCGCCGGCCTGGTTTTGGCCATCGTCCAAACTTATTTGCAGGCGGGGGGCCTGCTCAAAGCGCATCCCGCCGGGGTCAGCCTGCCAATACAGCCACAGCCACATCTCCTGGCCGGGCTGGATTTGCCGGGGTAAGGCGTAGCCGGCCAGGGAGAGTGGGCTCTCTTTGTGTGTCTGGGACGGCGTGTCATTAGCAAATTGGGGATTGGGGATTGAGAGCGCTGCCAACGGCGGAACGAGTTGGCCTGGATCAATGGCGACGTTGGGGATGACCAGCGGCTGGCCCAGGCCCTGGCCGGAGTCTGGCCGGTAGACAACCACTTGCAGGGCGTAAACGCCGGGGGGCAGGTCGGGCGGCAGCCATAAACTGCGGTGGTCGGTGATGAGTTGGCCGGGCGGCCAGGTAGAGGCGTCTCCTGCCGCCGCCAGAGGGGGCCAG
>CAZDMM010000206.1:0-6885 GCA_964505845.1 uncultured Caldilineaceae bacterium | reverse complement strand
GTCGCTCTGGGTAAAAATATCGCCGCGCCCGTTGATGAGGCGCAGTGAAAGCTGGTAATCTTGCTCCAATTTGGTGGTGGTTTGCCAGGTGAGCGTGAGCGGGAGCAGGTCTCCGGCGGCGGTGGGCTTTGCCGCCAGGGCCAGGCTGACCAGGGTGGGGCCGTGGCCCTGAGCATCGGCAAAAGTGGTGTTGACCGGTTCGATCCGGTCTGTCATGACCTCACTGCCGGCGTAGAGGGCCAGCCGTTTACGGCCCAGCCAACTGTGCCAGGCTGGATAAGCCTGCTGCGCCAGCCAGTTTTCCAGGGTGGCGTCAATCTCTACCCCGTAGGGGCTGTACCAAACCCGGCCGTGGGTGGCGGCAATCCGGGCGATGATCTGGCGGGCCTGGTCTGGGGGGGGAACGGGAGTGAGGAAATCCAGGTAAATGGGCAGGTGGCCCCGGTAATAATATTTGAAGAGCTTCTCACCGCCATCGCCGGTAAAGACAATGGCATCGCCGGGCAGGCTAAAATTCTCAATGGTGCGGATGACGGCTCGCCAATCGTCTTTGGCGTAAGCCGGGTTAAAGTAATGCTGCCACAGCACCCAACTGCTGATGCCCACCAGCAGCAGCAAAGCAGCGGCGCTGGCCGCCAGGCGCGTCAGGCGAGACCGCAGGCCCGGTATGGGTAAATCGTACAGCGCCAGCAGGCCGGCGGCTACGGCCAGCAAAAACCCAATCTGAACCGGGATCAGGTAGCGTTCCAGGTAAACCGGGGTCCGAAACAGGCTGTATCCCCAGGCTGCCACATTGGGGGCAAGGGTGTAAATCAACCAAAAGGCCGACATTTCCCAGCCGCGCCACCCCTGCCAGCGCCGCTGGAGGGCATACCCCAGCCCCAGCCCGTACAGCAGCACAAAGGCCAGGGTCAACAGGATGGCCAGAGGCCGGGGCACATACTCGCCAACGCTGTAAGCAATGGCGCTACGCAGGTAAGATTCGGCCAGGGGTGTTTGCGGCAGCCAGTGAGGATAGTTAAGCACCAGGCGCGAGCCAAAAGCAATCCAGAGGATGCTGGGCAAAAGAATGAGCAGGAGAGTCAAGCCCCAGGTAATATAGCCCCGCCAGTGATGCCGCCAGGTTAACAGCAAGAACGCCCCCTGTATGCCGACCAGGATCAGGCCGTGGTAGTGGGTGAGCAAAGCCAGTTCTGTCCCCAAAAAGTAAATCCACCACCAACGCCAGGGGGTTACCCCGGCGCGAGCCGGCCAAAAACTCACCAGGGTCGGCAGCAGTTTGATAAACCCCCACATGCTCATCACCGAAGCGGCGGTGAGGATGGTGTACATGCGCGCATCCTGCGAATGCCAGACCTGGTAGGGCGAGATGGCCACCAGAAAGGCAGCCAGCAGCCCCAGCCGCCTGTCGCCCAGGGCCTGGCCCAGCCGGTAGGTGAGTGGGATGGTCATTACCCCAAAAATGAGGGCATAAAAACGCAAAGCATACTCGCTGTTGCCAAACAGCCCGGCCCAATAAATAGTTGAGAAGTGATACAGGGGAGGGATGATCCTGAAAGTGCGCATGGCGGTCAATAATTCCCCAGGGGTCAGGTGGGTGTAATAATCCGTCCAACCTTCATCTATCCAAAAGCTCTGCACCTCCAGCCGGTAGGCTCGCAAGTAGAAGGCCAGGAGGGTCAAACCTGATATGATAAGTTTTGGGGCAATATTCGACCGGTGTATTCGTGTAATCATTGGCTATCTGATCTATCTAAGGTTTGGGGCCGGGCGAGTTTAACGTCACCGTCCCCAAGTCCACAAAATCGCTCTGAGGCGTGACCGGGAGCCGCCGGCCGGTTGACGGTTCATAGAGGCCCACAATCAGGCGATAATCACCCGGCGGCAGCTCGGAGGGCAGGGCCAGGGCATGCCGGCCGGTTATCGGCTGGCCGGTATGCCAGGTAGAAGTGAGAGAATAGCCGCCGCCGGGCGGGCTGTCGTGTTGAGCCGCCAGTTGGCCGCCGGGGCTGAGGAGCTGCAAAAAAAGGTTGTAATCAGCTTGAAGCGGCCTGAGCGCCTGCCACACCAACTCAACCGGCAGGGTTTGGCCGGGCCGGAGCGAGGGGGTTAGTTTGACCTGAACCAGTTGCACCTCATCGCCCAGCCTGGCGTTGATAAGCCGGGTTGTGACGGGCGGGCGCGCCCCAAAGCGGAGCAGCCGCACATCGCCAAACCACTCGCTGCCGGCCAAAAAGGCGTTCTCGTTGAGCCAGCGCTCGGCGGCGTTATCCGGCGCGGCCGGCGGAAAGCCAACCGTGACCAGCCAGACAGTTTGGCCGGCGAGAGTCTGGTCGAGCAGCGGCAGAAGGCTGTCAGGGGGGGGCCAACTTTGCTGGGCCAGGCCCAAAAGCGGCAGCCGAGTCTTGAAGCGATTCATCGACACGTGATAGTGATACTGCGCCACGGTGACGATTTGATCTCCTGGCGCGGCCCGAGCCGCTGCCGTGGTCAGGGCGCGGGTGTAGGGGTCATCCGGCGGGCCAAACTGCCGGTCGGTAGCCTGGTAGCGGGTCAAGAGGAAGTAAATAAGGGCCAGGGCGATACCTCCAAAAAGCAGAGGCGTCAGGGGGCGGAGGGAAGTTTCGCGGGGCCTCGCCTCTGTTCTCCCGCCCTCCTGCCCAAAGTCAGCGGCCATTGTCCAAAGCTGCCACCCGGCCAGCAACACCCACAGCAGGCTCAGGCCAAAGGCCAGGCTGTCAAAGCCCCAGGGCTGCCACCACGCCACATCGGAATTGGTTACAGACCAGGTGAGGAGTTGGCCGGCCACCTGGCTGTAACGAAAATCATACAGGGCAGCGGTGTTTTCCAAAAAAAATTCGCCGCCAAACTCGGCTTGAATCTGGCCCAAAAACACCCAGGGATTGATGGTAACGCCAAGAATCTGGATGAGCACGGAGAGGAGGAGGAGGGCGTAAAACGTAAAGCGTAAAACGTAAAACCTATGATATTCTCCTTTGCTCCCCTGCCCCTCTGTTCCCCTGCTACCTGCTACTTTGCTACCTGACGCCTCTATCACCGGGGCCAGGCAAATGGCAAAAAAGGGCGTGATAGGCACCAGAAAGCGGCTGCCCCAGGAGAGACCCTCCCCGGATGACCAGGCGGAGAAGAGCAGGATGGTCACGCCGGCCAGCCCGGCCATCAGCCAAGACTCGGCGGGGCGCTGGCGGCGTAATAGCCACCAGCCCGGCAGACTCAACAGCAGAATGGGCGAGTATATAAAGAAGCCGCGCAGAGGGCTAAAGAGCAGTTTGTAGAGACCCAGCCCCACATTGGGAGAGAACAGGGTCAAATCGTAGCCGGTCTGGAAGGGGTTGCCGGAACGAAGGGCGTTGTAGGTTAGGAGAATGGCGCCGGCAAAGGCAATGGTCAGGGTGAAGGCAACAATCGGGACAAGGGATGAGGCGATGAGGCGATGAGGCGATGAGGTAGAAGAACCGGTCTCCTCGTCTCGCGTCCTCGCCTGCTTGTAAAGAATCCACAGCAAATAAAGGCCAAACACCGGCAGCAAAAACAAGTTGTTGGCTCGCGCTAAAACCGCCCCGCCGGCTGCCAGGCCGGCCAGCGCCACGTGTCGCAGTCCAGCCTCCTGGCGATAGGCCAGCAGCATATAGGCTGCCAGCAGCAGCAAAAAACCGGCCAGAGGTTCGCTAAAAAGATACTTGGCGTAAACAAAGGCAATGGTAGCCAGGCCAAAAATCAAAGCTGTCCAGAGGCCAGTGCGCCGGCTAAAACCCAGGCGGTGGGCAAACATAAAAACCAGCAGGCCGGCGGCAGCGGTGATGAAAGCATTAAGCGTTGAAACAAGCTGCAGCATGCCCAGGCTGGGCAGATAAAGCGCCAACCAGTACAGGGGCGCTTGAGCCAGCGAGAGGGCCAGCCCTTTTTTAGAATAGACATGCCCATCCCGGCCAAAAAAACCCTGCGCTTCGGCCTGGCTGGTAGCCCACTGCGTCCAGGCAATTTGATCGGTATTGACCTGGCCGAACTTAACCAGGCTCTCGGTGACGGCAAACATCGAGACTTCATCCACCGAGTGAAAACCACCCCGATAAGTGAACAGGTAAACCGCACTCAAAAACAGGCCCAGGCCAAGCCCCAGCCAGCGGCGTTTATTTTTGGGGAGCATCATGTCAGCGCGCATGGATTTGTTCATTATAACCCAGGCCGGGCAACATGCCAGATTACGAGTTTCAATTCGATTTTGCCAAAAGTTAGCCAGATGTGTATCATTGGCTGTTGCGCCTTGGTGCGCTATTTTTATGATTTTATGAGGCAGTGGAGGAAATCAAATTAGCGCCGCAAAACCTCCTCTCTTTTTGTCAATAATTATTCCCGCTTACAACGAAGAAACTCGTTTGCCGCAGACTCTGCCTCAAGTGGCTCAATTCATCGAAGCCCAGAATTACCAGGCTGAGGTGATTGTGGTGGATGATGGGAGCACCGATAGTACGCCCGAAATTGTCGAAGCGATTGCGCAAAAACATTCTTCAGTCCGTTTGGTGCGGGCGGAACACGGCGGCAAAGGCCACGCCGTTAAAACCGGCATGCTGCAAACTCGCAGCGAGTACGCCTTTTTGTGTGACGCCGACCTGGCTATGCCCATCACCGAGCTGCCCAAGTTTTTGCCGCCTCTGCAAAATGGTTATCAGGTGGCTATTGGCTCACGCGAGGGCCAGGGGGCGGTGCGCTACAACGAGCCGTTTTATCGTCACTTGATGGGACGGGTTTTTAATTGGGTGGTCAAGGTATTGGCGGTGCCGGGGTTTGAAGATACCCAATGCGGCTTTAAGTGTTTTCATCATTCGGTCATTCAAGACCTTTTCTCACACCAAACGATCAATGGATTTGGGTTTGATGTTGAGGTGCTTTACCTGGCGCAAAAACGCGGCTACCATATTGTTGAAGTGCCGATTCACTGGTATTACCAGGCAGAAAGCAAGGTTCACCCTATCCGTGATACTATCCGCATGGTGCGCGACATTATGAGGGTGCGTCGCAACGACCGGCAAAATTTATACCGGCGTGATTGAAATGGATGGTTGGAAGGCTGCCGTTCCCGCACAGACGCCCAGCACAACCCTCCAATCCCCCAGCTTTCCACTCCTGCCACAGGCACGCACCGCGCAACCTTCCACACCCATGACCAACCTGGCCCTCAAACTTCATTGGATATGCTCAAGGAGACAAAGCGCATGGAGTATCGAGGATTTGTCCGTTTAATATTCCCGCTGCTGGGCTTGATTTGCCTGGGGCTGGCCTCTGCCTGCACCTCGTCGGCTACGCCGGTAAGCCAGCCGGCCAAACCCATTGCTATCATTGCGGCTCCTCAAAATAATGCAACGGTGGGGCTGGGACAAGAGGTAAACATTACCTTTACGGTAGCGGATGTCAAGGGCATTGCCCAGGTGGAATTATCTATTGATGGGCAGCCGGTCCAGGTGAGAAAAGTAGACCCGCCAACCAACTCCTTTGCCGGCAGCCAACCCTGGAAGCCCGACAAACCGGGCAGCCATGTGGTTGAACTGCGGGCCTTCAATGTAGATAACCAACCCAGCGACCCGGCCCAGATTTTTATCAACGTGCCGGCAGCCGGCGCCGCAGCCTCGACTCCGGCCGGCGCTGCGGCAACGCCCCCGGTGGTGGAGTCGCCCACCGCCGGCAGCGCCCCTACCGCTGTTGCGATCACCCTGATTCCGCCCAGCGCCACCCCGGCCCCGCCTCCTACGCCGGCCTCTACCCAGCCGGTAGTGACCACCCTGGGCAGTTTGAACGTGCGCAGCGGGCCGGGCACCGATTATGATGTGATTGGCCGGCTCACCCAGGGAGAATCCCTGCCTATCACCGGCCGCAACAGCGAGGCCACATGGTGGCAGGTGACTTTTCCGGCCGGCAGTAATGGGCGGGGTTGGGTTTCGGCCAGCCCTCAATTTACCACCGCCAGCAATGCGGCCAATGTGCCGGTTGTCCAGGCGCCGCCCCGGCCCACCCCCGCGCCGCCCACCCCTACCCCCACCGTGGCCCTGCCGACCATTCAATTTTTCAGGGCCGACCGGGACGCCATTAATTCGGGTGAAAGAGTCACCCTGAGTTGGGAGCTGTCGGGGGCCAGGGAAGCGTTTTTGCGCTACGACGACATCTCCGAGGGGATTGTCTCGCCGGGCAGCAAAGCGGTTTCACCCACCAAAACCACCGTCTATACCCTGCTGGCGCGGGGCGCGGCCGGCGATACTACCGCCCAGGTGACGGTGAAGGTCAACTCCTCTTTGACGGCCACCCCCGTGCCCATCATCAGCGACGGCAAAACCAAGATTTTGAACGGCCAGACCATTGATTTTGACCGGGGGGTCATCCAGGGCCAAGATGCGCCTGGAGCCGACTTTTTGTGGGATGTGAGCCAGCTCAAATTCATTCCGCAAAGCGGGGCCATCGGCGCGTTTTTGGGCGACGCTTTTGATGACATCTCGCTGGATGACTGCCGCACCGTCACCTACGGCCAGCCTTTCCCCGACATCGGCAGCGTCAGCCGCATCACCGGCTGCTACCGCACCGACGAGGGCCGCTTTGGCAAATTCTTTATCCCGGAGTGGAGCCCCGACGGCAGCCTGACCTTGCAGTGGTTAACCTGGGATTATCGGTAGCCCATACCCGCCATGTCACTGCTTTGCTGAGAAATTGTCTGACAAAATTAATCTTTCATCTCAAAATGCAGGAAAAACTGCGAAGGTTGATGAAATAGGGTAGGCAAGAGCAGGATTTTCAGAATGAAAGGATAAAAAACCCTTCAATTTTGCTGATCCTGCTCTGACCTTTGGCCGGGTTTTGGACCGATTCTTGGCTTTAAAC
>CAZDMM010000205.1:8059-10602 GCA_964505845.1 uncultured Caldilineaceae bacterium | reverse complement strand
CGCATGGCCGGGCGCGGCAGCCTGGCCGGCCTGCTGCCCTACGGCGACGCCAACGCCATCGTCCAGGAGATGGGCGGCGAGGTGCTGCCGGTGGTCAAGAATACGCCGGTGCTGGCCGGCGTGTGCGGCACCGACCCCTTCCGCTTGATGCCGGTGCTGCTGCGGGAGCTAAAAGCCCAGGGCTTTGACGGGGTGCAGAACTTCCCCACCGTCGGCCTGTTTGATGGGGTGTTCCGGGCCAACCTGGAAGAAACGGACATGGGCTACAACCTGGAGGTGGAGATGGTTCGCCTGGCCCATGAGCTGGATATGCTGACCTGCCCCTATGTCTTTACCCCGGAAGAGGCCCGGTTGATGGCCCAGGCTGGAGCCGACGTGCTGGTTCCGCACATGGGCCTGACCACCAAAGGCGCGATTGGGGCGTCTACCGCCCTCACCCTGGAGGAGTCGGCCAAACGGGTGCAGGCCATGCGTGATGCGGCGGTGGCGGTTAACCCGGATATTCTGGTGCTGTGCCACGGCGGCCCCATCGCCGAGCCGCAGGACGCCCAGTACATCTTTGACCACACCGAGGGCATTGCCGGCTTCTTTGGAGCCAGCAGCATCGAGCGTCTCTCGGTTGAGCCGGCCATCGAAGGCCAGGCGCGAGAGTTTAAGAGTTTGACATTGTAAGTGGTTATTGGTAATTAGAGATTAGAGATTGGAGATTCAGCCCCAGTAACTAATTACCAATCTCTAATCTCCAATCTCTAATCTCAGGAGTCAATGATGAACGGCAAATTTATTCTCTCTCCAGAAGTTCCACGAGAGCAGCTTGAGTGGGGTGAGATGGGCTGGGTGAGCAATCCGCCCATTACCCAGGCCAAAGTTTTGACCATGATGGAAGTGACCCTGGGGCCGGGCGGTGGGCACAATTTCCACAAGCACCCCGACCAGGAAGAGGTTATCAGCGTGGTCTCCGGCCAGATTGAACAATGGCTGGAAACAGAAAAGATGACCCTCAAGCCCGGCGACTCGATTTTTATCAAACCGAATATTGTCCACGCCTCCTTCAACACCGGGGCCGAGCCGGCCAAATTGATGGTCGTTCTGGGGCCATGCGTTGGCCCCACCGGCTACGAGGTGGTGGATGTCAGCAGCGAAGCGCCCTGGAATGGGCTGCGCGGGTAATTGGTAATTGGTAATTAGTAATTTACTAACCAATTACCAATCTCACCACAAAAACTCATAATTCTTTACAAATTCTTCAAAGGAGAACTACAATGGCACGACCTGTCACCTTATTTACCGGCCAGTGGGCCGATCTTTCGCTGGAAGATTTAGCCAAAAAAGTGAGCGCCTGGGGCTACGACGGCCTGGAACTGGCCTGCTGGGGCGACCACTTTGAGGTAGACAAGGCCCTGGAAAGCGACAAATATGTGCGCGCCAAGCGCGACCTGCTGGAAAAATACAACCTGAAGTGCTGGGCCATCAGCACCCACCTGGTGGGTCAATGCGTGTCCGACCCCATTGACGAGCGCCACAAGGGCATTTTGCCCCCACGCCTGTGGGGCGACGGCAATCCCGAAGGGGTGCGCCGGCGCTGCGCCGAGGAGGTCAAAAACACCGCCCGCGCCGCCGCCGCCTGCGGGATCAAGATTGTCAACGGCTTTACCGGCTCACCCATTTGGCATATGGTCTACTCCTTCCCGCCTAACGATTTTGCCAAAGTCGAGGCCGGTTATAAAGAGTTTGCCGACCGCTGGAACCCGATCATGGACGTTTTTGATGAAGTCGGGGTCAAGTGGGGCCTGGAAGTCCACCCCACCGAGATTGCCTACGACTTTGTGACCACGCAGAAGGCGCTCGACGCCCTGGGCCGCCGCCCGGCCTTTGGCATCAACTTTGACCCCAGCCACTTTGCCCACCAGTTCCTTGATTCTGCCGCCTTTGTAGCCGAGTTTGCCGACCGGATTTATCACGTCCACGTCAAGGACTCCAAGAAGCAGGTGAGCGATGGCCGGCGCAGCATTCTCGGCTCCCACCTCAACTTTGGCGACCCGCGCCGGGGCTGGGATTTTGTCTCGCCCGGTCACGGCGATGTGGATTTTGAGGAGTTGTTCCGCGCCCTCAATCGCATCGGCTATCAAGGCCCGCTCTCGGTGGAGTGGGAAGACAGCGGCATGAACCGCGACTGGGGCGCGCCCGATGCCCTGGCCATGATCCGCCGCACCGATTTTGCCCCCTCCGCCGTTGCCTTTGACGCGGCCTTTGCCTCCAAAGAGTACGAGTAGCGGGGATGAGGAGAGTAGGGGATGAAAGAAAATATCAATAATCCCCTAATCCCTCAATCCTTGCAACACCCTTCAACTTGTGAGCCTGTCCGTGTTGAGTATAATACAGCCAATCTCCCCCCGGAAAGGCTACCCTGTTGCCCCTGGCCCTGCTGATTGACTCAATTGTGCGTTCCATACAAGTGGGCAGTATGTACGCGCTCATGGCCATCGGGCTGACCCTCACCCTGGCCGTCATCCGCCTGCCCAACTTTGCCCACTCCGAACTCA